>JBKCGY010000072.1:0-10642 GCA_046303015.1 Bacteroidota bacterium
AGAAAAATTATTTTCTTTTTCTGTTGTTTTGTTTTCTTTGTTTGAACCAGTTACCTGTTTTCAGTCCATTACCTTCCTGGCTACCGTATCTTACCATTGCACAACGGAAGCCAATGGTTGAACTTGATTGATCTTCTTCCAAGAATCTTCTGCTACCGGGACTTAACCAATAAGCACGATCATTCCAACTACCCCCTTTGTAAACGTGTGTTTTATCATTGATCAGTGTGGTTACACCATATCCATACTGCACCGTACTCAGGGAATCACCATCTAAATAGTCTACAGCATATCCTTTTTGATAGTTTCTGCGATTTTTGAGTTCCTCATTTGTTTCATCTCTGTATTTGATACGTCCCATAGAATCTCTCTCGGCTTTCCCGCTGCTGTAATCAATTCTCTGGAAGTTATTACCACGATAATAATTAAAGTCATCACCATCTGTAGGAGTAAGAGGACGATAGACATCGGCAACCCACTCACTTACATTGCCGGCCATATTATATAATCCAAAGCCATTGGGATAGAATGATTTGATAGGACCCGGGATAGCGGCACGGTCGTTCAATCCACCGGAAATACCCATGTTATCTCCAGACCCTCTTTTGAAGTTAGCTAGAAATCCACCTTGCCAAACACCCTGACGGGCATCTCTGAGACCGTTAACATTCTGCGCCCAGGGATATACTTGTGAGTTAGCCTGCAATTCTTCCCCTCTTCTGTTTTCAGAAGTTCTTGGGTTAGGGTTTTGCTCGATCATACCATAAGCTGCATATTCCCATTCCGCTTCTGTGGGAAGGCGATAATCAGGTAAAATGATCCCTTCTTCAAAATTGATATTGGTAGGAACTTGTTTGGTAATGGGGTCTCTGAATTTTTTGATATCTCTGCCCGGTGTAGCTTGATATTCTCCCAAGAGGTAGGCTTTAGTGTTAAAGTTTTCCTGACCTCCACCTTGCATTTGTTTTTGAAGTTCAGATTTCTTGTTGGTGATACCTTCTTCAAATAAAATATTTTCATTGACCCTGTCGGTTCTCCATAAGCAGTAGTCGAAGGCTTGCTTCCATGACACTCCCACTACTGGATACAAATTATACGAAGGATGACGGAAATAATATTCTACATACGGCTCATTATATGCCAGTTCACTTCTCCAGCATAATGTATCTGGTAAAGCTTTGTTGGTAATGCTGGTGTCCTGAAATACGCGGTTTAGCCAAAAAAGATATTCTCTGTAATGCACATTGGCTACTTCGGTTTCATCCAAATAAAAGGAAGGAACCGTAATCCTTTTCGGAATGTTATTCCAGTCTCTCATCACATCCTCCTCACGCGCACCCATCATAAATGTACCCCCCTGTACAAAAACCAAACCGGGCCCGGTTTTTTGTTCTTTGATCTTCGAAACGCGGAATCCACTGCCGGTAGGATCATTGTAATTCCATCCGGTATTGGATGACTTTTCAGCCCGTTGTTTGCATGAAGTAGACAGTAAAATCAGGCTGAGAACAAACAGAAAATTAATTTTCATAAAGAAAAGGTTTTTCAACTTTTTGTAAAACGCTTACGACTTTTAATTATTGTGTTGTAAATAAGTAAACAAATATAGAATTTTGACCTTATAATCATAGATTAGTGGTCATTTATTTCTATGCCGTGCGAATTTAAAGTATTTTTAATGTTAGCAATGAGGTTTTTTTCAATAATAATAGGAAGTCTTTATTTTTTTTCTGCACATGCCCAACTTGAGTCGGGTAACTGGTATCAGATTAAATTAGATAATGCCGGCGTGTACAAAGTGGATGGCACCCAACTAAAATCATGGGGGATAGATTTAAACGGTTTGAATTCGAATGCGTTACGTCTTTTTGGAAATGGAGGCGGCATGTTACCGGAGGCAAATAACGTATCTGTACCGGAAGGTCTTACCGAAAATAATATTCAAATGGTGGATGGGGGTGATGGTATTTTTAATGAAAACGATTATTTCCTTTTTTGGGGAGCTGGTCCAGATCAATGGGATTATGATTTACCTAGTAATTCCTTTCGTCATCAACGGAATTTGTATGCAAGGGCTTGCTATTATTATTTGCATGTGGGCGGAATCGGGAAAAGAATTCCCTCCATACAATTACAGGGTACTCCTCAATTTACCATCGACCGGTTTGAGGATAAATATTTCTACGAAAATGATCAGATCAACCTCTTAAAAAGTGGAAGAGAATGGTATGGTGAGGAATTTGGATTGTCACCTGGTAAAAAAAGCAGTTATCAGTTTTCAATCTCATTTCCGAATATTATAAACGGAGAAAATATACGCATGCGTTCATCTGTGGCAGCCAGAGCCATTGGGGCCTCATCCGCCTTTACGGTTTTGGCCGGTAGCCAGCAGGTATTATCCCATTTTATCAGTCCGGTAAACAGCGACCAGTATGCAGTAACGGCAAACATAAGTGAACTGGAATCTCAGTTTCCCCTCAATGCTTCCAATCTTACTGTACAATATAATTTCAACACGTCAAGCGTAGGAGGAACCGGGTGGTTGAACTGGTTTGAATTATTTGCCAAAAGAAGACTGGATCTGGCAGGGCTTGATCAGTTGCATTTTGATGTGAACGATAATAGGCCCGGAGGCGTACTCGCCGCCTTTCGATTACAGAATGCGGATGCCACTGTTTCCGTATGGAATATTACCGACCCACTACGTCCCAAAAGAGTAACCACTCAGTTGAACGGCAGCGAACTGCTTTTTTTAGATTCTGTAAGAGGGGTGTCATCGTTCATCGCTTTTCGTTCAAGAAATTATTTGCAAGCCGGAAATGCTGTAAAAATTCCCAATCAGAATGTAAAAGCGTTGCAAAATATAGATTACATCATTGTATCCTATCCTGCCTTTATTACGCAGGCACAACGGCTGGCTCAGTGGCATCAGCAAAATAGTAATTTGAATCCTGCAGTGGTTACACCCCAGCAGATCTTTCATGAATTCTCTTCGGGAAAGCAGGATCCGGTAGCGATCAGAAATTTTGTAAGATATCTGTATAATAAATCCCGTATTACCGGTACAACACCGCCCCGATATCTGTTGTTGTTGGGTGATGCATCCTACGATTATTTAAATGTACTACAGGATAACACAAATTTTGTCCCCGCTTATGAAAGTAAAAGTTCTTTAGATCCTCTATCCACTTATGTGTCTGACGATTTTTATGGATTTCTGGATGAGAACGAGAATGTTGCACAAAATGTGCTAACTGATATTGATATTGGTATTGGAAGAATCCCGGCAAGAACAGTGGAGGAGGCGCGTGCGGTAGTAGATAAGATCATTCGCTATCATGAACCGACTTCTTTTGGTTCATGGAGAAATGAAATTACCCTGATTGCAGATGATGAAGATAATAATTTACATCTTGATGATGCAGAGTTTCATTCGAATGTGATTATCAACAAAACTGGGAAGTTGCCCACCAAAATTTATATGGATGCGTATCGTCAGCAGAGTGGGAGTGGGGGAAGTCGTTATCCGGATGCCAATCTTGCCGTCAATAATAAAATTTTATCGGGCACATTGATCTGGAATTACAGTGGGCATGGTGGGTTTAGAAGGTTGGCTGAAGAAGTGATTCTGGATAATGATATGATCAACACTTGGGATAATGCTGATAAACTCCCTCTTTTTGTTACCGCTACCTGTGATTTTGCACCCTATGATAATCCCGTGATCAACTCTATCGGTGAAGATCTGCTGTTGAGAGATAAAACAGGAGCAATTGCCCTGATGACCACAACGAGAGTGGTATTTGCATTTAGCAATCGGATCATCAATAATCATTTTTTTCAAAAAGCCTTACAGCCTGATGCAAACGGATTGTATCCAACATTGGGGGATGCGATCAGGCAGACTAAAAATTTAACTTTAAGTAGTTTTGGAGATAATGTGAATAATAAAAAATTCACGCTGCTGGGAGATCCAGCCATGCGCATTGGTTTTCCGGATTATAAAGTGCGGACCTTGTCGGTCAACGGACGGACTTTTTCCGGAGACACTTTACGTGCGCTTCAGAAATATGAAATAAAAGGAGAGATCATTGATCAGGCCGGTAATAAATTATCCAATTTTAACGGAGAGGTGTATCCGGTTATTTATGATAAAAAACAAACGATCCGAACCTTAGGTAATGACCCTGGGAAAAGTCAACCTAAAGACATCACCATTCAAAATAATATCCTATTCAAGGGCAAGACGAAAGTCGTAAATGGGGCTTTCAGTTTTAATTTTATCGTGCCTAAAGACATCAACTATAGTTATGGGAATGGCTTACTCAGTTATTTCGCTCATGATGGGAAAAAGAGTGCGGCGGCCAATGACTCCAACATTATTGTAGGGGGTGTAAATGCCAATCCCTCTACGGATAATACCGGACCGATGATCCGTGCTTTTCTCAACGATGAAAACTTTGTGAATGGAGGTATCGTCAATCAGGCACCTGTGCTCCTGTTAAAACTATTTGATTCAAGTGGCATCAACAGTGCAGGAGCAGGTGTGGGTCATGATATTTCTGCTATGGTAGATGACAATCCCAATCAATTCTTTGTACTCAATGATTTTTATACGGCAGAAGAAGGTAGTTTTCAGCGCGGTATGGTAAGATTTCAATTGCCGGCTTTGGAGGAAGGGGTGCATTTTATCAATATTAAAGTGTGGGATGTCTTTAATAATAGCAGCAACTATCGAATTGAATTCAGGGTGGTTAAAGACAGGGACTTAACCCTTGCGAATGTGTACAATTATCCCAATCCGTTTACTTCCCGAACTACCTTCATGTTTGAGCATAACCGCCCGGGTGATCTTCTTCAGGTGAATGTTCGCATCTTCTCTGTAGCCGGAAATTTGGTGAGAACGATCGATCAGACAATAAATTCCAAAGGAACACGTTCTTTTGAGATTCAGTGGGACGGTACGGATCATTTTGGTCAAAAAGTGGGTCGGGGTGTATATATTTACCAGATCAATGTAAAAGATAGTAATGGAAATAAGCAGTCGGCTCGCCAAAAATTAGTTCTTTTGTAAAAATTTTAAACCTACACATTTAATATCCATGAGAATGAGACAATTTTTGATTTTTATTCTGATCGCTATATGCGTTTCTCCCATCTTTGCTCAGACCACCCGCATTAATGTTGTTACTACGGCTGTGCCCATGTTACGGATCTCTCCCGATGCTCGTTCGGGTGCAATGGGTGATCTGGGAATTGCTACCACGCCGGATGCAAACGCATCTTTCTGGAACGCTGCGAAAATCCCCTATGCTTCTACAAAAACAGGATTAGGTATTACATATACCCCATGGCTGAAAAGTCTGGGCTTGAACGATGTATATATTGTTACAGCCGGGGGCTATTATAAATTTGCTGAAAACCAGGCCATTTCTGCTTCTCTGAGATATTTTAATTTAGGTACGATACAGTTCACTGATTTTGCCGGAAATAATTTAAACCAGTCCCGTCCTCGTGAGTGGTCCATTGATGCGGGTTACAGCAGAGCACTAAGTAATAAATTGGGGGCGGCTATTGCCTTACGATTTATTTATTCCAATCTAGCCAGCGGAACCAATAATAACGGAGTGCAATACAAACCGGGTACTGCGGTGGCTGGGGACATTTCTTTTTATTATAATGGCCTGAATGAAGCCGGACAAGGCTTTACCGCCGGAGCCGTAATGAGTAATCTAGGCAGCAAGATCAATTATACGAATGCGGCAGATGCCGGTGATTTTATTCCTGCCAATCTCGGCTTAGGGGGCATGTATCATGCTGTTATAGATGAATCCAGTAAGATTAGTTTTGGTATCGATGTCAATAAGTTGATGGTTCCTACTCCGGATACGACCAAGCAGTCGGTTGCCGATTATCGCAAGCAAAGTGTGGTAGGCAGTTGGTTTAAATCCTTCGGAGATGCGCCCGGCGGTTTTGGTGAGGAATTACAGGAGTTTCAGATCTCTGCCGGAGCAGAATATGCATACAACGATATGTTTTTTGTAAGAGGAGGTTACTTCTATGAGAATAAATTCAAAGGCAATCGCCGTTTCTTTTCGGCAGGGGTAGGGGTGATGTACAATAAGATCACTTTTAATTTCTCCTATCTGATACCCACCGGACAGGGGATTAATCAAAATCCACTGAGTAATACCACTCGTTTTGGCGTGATCTTTGATTTGAGTGGTGGCGATAAAAATACTGAGCAATAATTGAAATAAATTATAAGTTTTCAAAAAGCGAAGGGATGATTACCTTCGCTTTTTCTGTTTAATAAATAGCACTTCTGTGATTTCGTAGTGGTGGGGGTGTTGATTTTCACCAGCTGGCAGCAGGTAGAAAATTATTTATCGGTGGAGTGGAAATCCCACACGATAAAGGAGCCGTGGGCCATAGTGATGCGGATGTGTTACTACATGCTATTTGTGATGCTATGCTGGGCGCACTGGCTTTGGGAGATATAGGTGTGCATTTCCCCAATAATGATCCAGCCTATCATAATATAGACAGCAAAATTCTTTTGCAAAGGTCCTTTGAAAAGATATTGGACAAAGGATATCGTGTGGTTAATATTGATTCCACACTTTGTCTGGAAGCCCCCAAGATCAAGCCGTTTATCACACAGATGCAACAAGTGATCTCCGGTATCCTTGATATTCAGCCATCGGATATATCCGTAAAAGCAACTACAACCGAGACGATGGGCTTTGCTGGCAGGGAAGAAGGTTTGTTTGCCTATGCCACCGTATTACTTGAAAAATAATTTTATGCAGATCAAGATCCTCAATCAGTCGCATCACCCCCTGCCGTCTTATGCTACTTCCGGTTCTAGCGGCATGGATCTTAGGGCCTTTTTGCCGGAGCCTGTTATACTCAGACCCATGCAAAGAACTTTGATTCCTACCGGACTTTTTATGGAACTACCAGAAGGGTATGAAGCACAGATCAGACCGAGAAGCGGGCTGGCCATTAAGCAAGGTCTTACCTGTTTGAATACACCTGGAACCATTGACGCCGACTACAGAGGAGAGATAAAAGTGATTTTGATCAATCTAAGTGCAGAGGATCATACCATACAGGATGGAGATCGTATTGCACAAATGGTAATTCAGAAAGTAGAAAAAATAAGTTGGCATCAAACGGATCAGTTGGTTTCCACCGATAGAAATGAAGGTGGATTTGGAAGCACCGGACGAGGGTAATTCATAATTAAGAATTGGATTTGGCCAGAGGATCGAACCAATAAAATAAATCAGATGAGGTATTTAATATTTGGATGGCTGGTTTTGTTAGGTGTTATGTTTCAGATAGCATGTCGATCTACCAAAAAAATTGGACAGGCCATCAGTAAAAAAGACACCGTTTCCCTGCTTACCATCCCACGCATCACCTATGAAGATACCCTACAATATATGGGCGGATTGATAGACAGTATGGAACTTCGTCGTTTTCCCTTTACAACTTTTTCTGCGAAAACAAAAGTAGTATACAGCAATAAAGATGGAAAGCAGCCTGATTTCATTGCCTTTATTAGAATGCAGAAAGACAGTATCATCTGGCTGTCGCTGGCCAACGATATAGGGATAGAAGGGATTAGAATGATCATCACTCCAGATACCATAAAGGTTATGGATAAGCTGGCAAAAACCATACAGGTAAGGCCTTTAAGTTCTTTGCAGGAGATCAGTCAGATCCCTTTTTCTTTTACCGATCTTCAAAAAATTTTAATTGGGGAAGCTATATTTTTTGATAGGGATCATGTGTATTCATACAGTGCCAAACCCAATGATTATACTATGTATAGTAATGCAGGCCCTTTTAAAAATGCCGTTTCTATCAATGCCAACTATTATATCGAAAAATCAAGGATTGATGATTTGAATCCTACCCTTAACAGAAGAGCGGATCTTTTTTATAAGGAGTATGAGTGGAAGGATAATGTTGCCTTTTCAACTTTACGTGAAATTTTCATCTCCTATAAGGAGAATTTTAGTGTTCAGATGAAATTTAAAGACTACCAGTTCAATCCCGTTTTATCTTTCCCTTTTACAGTGCCTAAAAAATTCAAGAAAATACCATAATCTACAGATAAGTTTTTCGTTCCTTATGGGAGCTAGATCTTCATTGCTTACATTTGCAATCATCAATACTGACACATGCGTATTTTTTTTCTGATCATTACGATCTTACTGGTCAGTCCGGCTTTCTCTCAGAATCCGGAAAAGGCGGAGCTTGAAAAAAAGAAAAGACAAACGCTACAGGAGATCGAGCAATTGAATCGTCAGTATGATGAGATCAAAAAAAACCGAAAAGAGAGTTTGAGTCAGCTTGCACTGATCCAAAACAAGATCCGTCTTCGCAATCAGGTTATCCAAAACATTAATAAACAGGTAAGGGTAATTAATAAGGATATTGACTATTCCTATAGAGAGATGTTAAGGCTTAGAAGGGATCTGGATACCCTCAAAATGAATTATGCACTCAATGTAGTGTATTCCTATAAGAACCGGAGCAATTATGATTTTCTGAATTTTCTTTTTTCGGCTTCCAATTTCAACGATGCTATTCGTAGGATTGCGTACACCCGCGCCTATCGCGCCTATCGTACACAACAGGTAGATGCCATTCGAAAGACAGAAACACTCTATCGTGATAAGATCAATCAGCTAAGAGATAATAGGCAGGAAAAAACTTTGGCACTGGAAGATGAAACCAAAGAACGAACTGAACTGGAAAAAGATCGAAATGAGCAGGACCATGTTGTGCGTAAATTAAAGTCGAGGGAGAAAGAGGTAAATAAGATCATCGCTGCTAAGCGCAAACAAGCTAATGAGCTGGAAGCCGCCATCAAAGCGGTGGTACGTCGTGAGATTGAAATGGCTAAAAGAGAGGCAGAAAGAAAAGCGAAAGAAGAAAAAGACAGAAAGGCAAGAGAAGAAAAAGAAAGAATAGGTAAAGAAAAAGAGGTTAAGCCAAAATCCGGAGTAGAGGAGAAGCCGGTGGTTAAAAAAGAGGTGCCTGAAAAAAAACAGGAGAGTTACCTGGAATACAATAAAGAAGATCTGGAATTGGGAAATAACTTTGAAAGTAACAGAGGAAGACTGCCTTTCCCTGTTGATAACGGATATGTTTCCATTCCGTTTGGTGAGTACACTGTACCCGGAACCAATATCAAAGGCAGTCAGGATTTTATTACAATTGCGTCACCTGTAGGCACTGCTGTTAAGTCGGTATTTGACGGTGAGGTGGTAAGTATCTTTGATGTGGGTGGCATGAGTGCGGTTATGATCAAGCACGGAAAATATTTTACTACTTACAGTAATCTTTCTTCTGCCCAGGTATCCAAAGGCCAAACCATTAAAGTAGGACAGGTATTAGGTCGCGTTGGAGAAAATCTGGAGGGGGATGGTCAGCTTGATTTTATTCTAACCCGTGAAGCGCAAATGCTGAATCCACAGAGTTGGTTGAGGGGGAGATAAAGACGGGTTGCAAGGGAAGGTCATATTTACAACGATCAACGATCAACGAATCTATTATACAGCGCTTCGTATTCGGGTACAATATTAGCAATATCAAATTGTAGTGCATGCTTTCGGGCATTCGTTTTAAAATCAATTAGTTTTTCTTCGTTTAAGAGCAGGTCTGTTGCCAGATCAGCCATCGTCTCAATATCACCAACCTGTGTCATGTATCCTGTAACGCCATGCAGATTAATTTCAGGTAATCCACCTGCGTTGGTGGATAAGACAGGTGCACCGGAAGCCATCGCTTCTAATGCGGAAAGGCCGAAACTTTCATATTCAGAGGGCAGTAAAAAAAGATCTGAGATCGCCAGGATCTCTTCCATTTCATGTTGCTTACCTAAAAAACGGATATCATCACAAAGGTTGAGTCGTCTGCATTGTTCTTCTGCCTCCGGTCGTTCAGGACCATCACCTACCATGAGTAAGCGGGCAGGAACTTTTTCATGAATCTTATGAAACACATCGATTACATCATGAATTCTCTTTACTTTTCTGAAGTTGGATGCATGAGTAATGATGCGTTCACCATTGGGGGCGATCACTTTTTTGAAGGCCTCCAGTGGTTTTTTGCTGAATCGTTTGATATCGACAAAATTGTAGATGACCTGTATCTCTTTTTCTATGCTGAAATTATGATAGGTTTCTTTCTGCAGATTTTGTGATACGGCGGTGATGGCATCACTTTCATTGATGGAGAAGGTTACGACCGGTTCAAACGTTTTATCTTTTCCTACCAGTGTAATATCCGTTCCGTGAAGCGTTGTGATCACCGGAATATCTTTTCCTTTTTTCTTCAGAATTTGTTTGGCCATGAAGGCGGCAGATGCGTGAGGAATGGCATAATGTACGTGTAAGAGATCGAGTTGGTTATTCAAAACCACATCAACCATTGTACTTGCCAGCGTAGTTTCATAAGGAGGATAATCAAACAGAGGATAATGAGGAATGCGTACTTCATGAAAGAAGATATTGGTATAAAATCCACTTAAGCGTACCGGCTGCTGATACGTAATGAAATGGACCATATGTCCTTTTTCTGCCAGGGCTTTACCCAGTTCTGTTGCCATCACGCCGCTTCC
>JBKCGY010000073.1:0-33565 GCA_046303015.1 Bacteroidota bacterium
GTGTACAGCAAAACTTTTTATAGTGAAGGGGGCATCATTGAGTTTGTAGAGTTGATTGACAAGAATGGTAAGCGTGCACCTTTGTTGCCACAGGTTGTCTATATGGAAGGAAAAGATGATGCCAGTAATGTGGCAGTAGAAGTAGCGATGGTGTACAATGATTCATTTCATGAGCATATTTTTTCTTACGTAAATAACATTAACACGATTGAAGGAGGTACACATGTAACCGGATTCAGAAGAGCCATCACCCGCATCTTTACTTCTTATGGCAAGAAAGAAGGATTGTTTGAAAAAGCAAAAGTAGATGTGGAAGGAGATGATTTCAGAGAGGGATTGACGGCTATTGTTTCTGTAAAAGTTCCTGAGCCACAGTTTGAGGGACAAACCAAAACTAAATTAGGCAACAGTGATGTAAGTGGTATTGTAGAAAGTACAGTAGGTAGAACACTGGAAGCTTATCTCGAAGAAAATCCAAAAGAAGCAAAAAATATTGTACAAAAAATTATATTGGCAGCGCAGGCACGCGCGGCGGCCAGAAAAGCCAGAGAGCTGGTACAGAGAAAAACGGTGATGAGTGGAGGTGGTTTGCCCGGTAAACTGGCGGATTGTTCCGACAGAGACCCTGAGCGCTGTGAGTTATACCTGGTGGAAGGGGATTCGGCAGGAGGAACCGCCAAACAAGGCCGTGATCGTAGCTTTCAGGCTATATTACCGTTGCGTGGTAAGATTCTGAATGTGGAGAAAGCGATGGAGCATAAGATCTATGACAACGAAGAGATCCGAAATATGTTTACAGGGTTAGGTGTGAAGATTGGTACGCCTGAGGACCCCAAGGCACTTGATCTTAGTAAACTTCGTTATCACAAGATTATTATCATGACGGATGCCGATGTAGATGGTAGTCATATCGCCACACTAATATTGACATTCTTCTTCCGATATATGAAAGAATTAGTAGAGCAGGGATATTTATACATTGCGCAACCCCCTTTGTATTTGGTGAAGAAAGGAAAAGAGCAGGCTTATGCATGGAATGAAGAACAACGAAAATCAATTGCATTGCAACTGGGTGGAGGTAAAGAAGATAATGTGGGTGTACAACGTTATAAAGGTTTGGGAGAGATGAATGCCGATCAGTTGTGGGATACCACTATGAATCCGGCGACCCGCTCTTTAAAGCAAGTGACGATTGAAAGTGCAGCAGAAGCCGATCAGATATTTAGTATGCTGATGGGTGATGAAGTAGCACCAAGAAGAGAGTTTATTGAGAGTCATGCGAAATACGCAAAGATTGATGTGTAGGAAACTCAAAACCCAAAATTAATTTGTTTGTTGTGGGTTATTAATTGTAGGTATGGTTCATTACTAAAGAGTAATTCGCAAATGTGGAAAACCATTTCCTGTAGGTGTGAAAGGAAATCTTAATTTTACCTCAAGACAATTTTTTGTATTTACTAATTCAAAATTTCAATCATGCAATTAACAGCGTATAACGTTAAGACAAAAGAAAAAAATGTACCTATTCAGGATGCTGTAGTAACCCGTACTGCAAAAGGTGGTTATATGGCACAAGGAAATGATGGTAAAGGAAATAAATTAACGGCTCTGGTAGGAGAAGCAAAAGCTTTGGAAGCTATTAAAGCAGGTACTGCTAAGCAAGGCTGGTAAAAATATGTTTAATCGTTTAGGCGATTAAAATAATATATTTTGTAGGGGCGAAAAATTTTCGCCCCTACTTTTTTGTGTCTGATTTCAACCTAATCTACGATCAATGCATCAAGTCGACTTCGAGTGCCTTAGTCGACTTGTGCGAATTTCAAAAAATTAATTGCCTGAGATATCAGAGGCTGTCGAAGTCATCACGGCATCATGTATTCGCTTCAATAAGTTATGCAGCACATTCATGTCTTGGATATCCTGGATGACAAGCGAGAATAATTTTCCATTTTGTTTCAGCTGTGCCTTGTTCAGATATTGTTGTACAAAGGCAAGCAGCTTTTGAAAGATCTCCGATTCAAAATAGGGTGAGTCGGGATTGTTTACAAAATAACACCTTAGGGTATTTTGTTTTAAAGTCATCTTTTCAAATCCGATCTCAACGGCTAGTTTTCGGCATCGAACAGTCGTAAACAGATCTTCAACACTTGTCGGAACCGGCCCAAAACGATCTTGCAGTTCCTGATGAAATGCGACAAGGGCGTCTTCACTTTCGCAATTATCAAGCCGCGAATACAGGCTTAGTCTTTCCGGTATACTTTCTACATAAGCATCCGGTATTAAGATTTCAAGATCAGTATCAATCATACAATCCTTTACATAATCTTCCTGCTCAGCAATTTCTTCTTTGAAGAGTTCACGGAATTTACTTCGTTTGAGTTCGCGGATGGCTTCCTGTAAGATCTTCTGATACATTTCAAATCCGATCTCTGCCATAAAGCCACTTTGTTCCCCTCCCAAAAGATTACCCGCCCCTCTGATATCAAGGTCGCGCATGGCAATCTGAAATCCACTTCCCAGTTCACTGTGCTGTTCCAATGTTTGCAGTCTTTTTCGGGAATCGGCAGGCAGTGTGCTTACGGGTGGTGCGAGCAGATAACAGAACGCTTTTTTATTGCTTCTTCCTACCCTTCCTCTTAATTGATGCAGATCGCTTAATCCGAACTGATGCGCATTATTGATAATGATGGTATTTACATTCGGAATATCTACTCCGCTCTCAACGATATTGGTACATACCAACACATCATATTTTTTGTCGATGAAGTCAAGTATCTTTTCCTCTAGTTCATGTCCCTCGAGCTGTCCATGTGCAAAACCAATACTCAGATCTGGGCATAATCTTTGTAAGATGGCTGCCATTTCTGCCAGTCCTGCAATACGATTATGAATAAAGAAAACTTGTCCGCCTCTTTCCGTTTCAAAATAGATGGCATCGCGAATAAAGTCTTCTTCAAAATAGCGTACTTCCGTCTGAATCGGTTGCCTATTGGGGGGAGGCGTATTCATGATGCTCAAATCACGTGCACCCATCAGCGAAAATTGTAAGGTACGAGGAATGGGTGTGGCCGTCAATGTCAGCGAATCAATATTTGTTTTCAGTGTTTTGATCTTTTCTTTATGACCCACTCCGAATTTCTGTTCTTCATCTACGATCAGTAAGCCTAATGCTTTAAACTTGATGTCTTTTGAAATGAGTGCATGGGTGCCGATGATAATATCTATTTTCCCCTCAGATAATTTTTGGGCGGTTTCCTTTTTTTCTTTGGTTGTTTTAAAACGATTGATAAAATCTACTGTTACCGGAAAATCTTTTAAACGATCGCTGAATGTTTTATAATGCTGGAAAGCCAGAATCGTAGTGGGAACCATCACGGCTACCTGCTTGCCATCACACACGGCCTTAAAGGCTGCTCTGATCGCAATTTCAGTTTTGCCAAATCCTACATCTCCACAGACCAGACGATCCATAGGAGAGGGGGATTCCATATCTTTCTTTACATCAGCGGTTGCTTTACTTTGATCTGGGGTGTCTTCGTATATGAAGGAAGCTTCCAGCTCATTTTGTAAATATCCATCAGGTGAATAGGCATAACCCTCCTGCGCTTTTCTTTCGGCATACAGTTGAATCAGATCAAATGCGATCTCTTTTACTTTGGTTTTTGTTTTTTCCTTAAGGCGTTGCCATGCATCACTGCCAATTTTATTGATCTTAGGTATACTTCCTTCTTTTCCTGTGTATTTAGAAATTTTATGGAGGGAGTTGATATTGACATACAGGATGTCACCATCTTTATAGATCAGTCTCACCGCTTCCTGCATAATCCCATTGACTTCAATTTTTTGAAGGCCACTGTACGTTCCAACTCCATGGTCAATGTGGGTAACATAATCACCGGGCTGTAGTTCTCGCAGTGCCCGAATGGTAAGGGCTTTACTTTTATTATACGCCTGTTTGACCTTGTATTTATGATAGCGTTGAAAGATCTCATGGTCGGTATAACCTAATACTTTTAAATCATGATCAATAAATCCTTCGTGAATGGCGATGGGTACGGGTGTAAATTGTATTTCTGCTTTTAAGTCAGTAAAGATGCTATGCAGTCGTTCCAGTTGCTTCGGGTTTTCAGAGAAGATTTAAGCTGAATAACCTTCCTGTTGGTGCTGTTTAAGATTGTTGATTAGTAATTCAAATCTTCGGTTGAAGGCAGGCTGGCGTTTGGTGTGAAATTCAATTGAACATTGTTGTGCCAATGGCGTCTTTTCTTTGAAAAAAGCTTTTGAACCAAATTCAACAAGGTGATAATTTTTGATTTGCTGTTCTAGCAGATCAGCTGTGATAAAGTCCTCTCTCGTTACATTGTTTTTTTCCAGTGGATCTTCTTCTTCGTGGCCCGCTATTTTGTTCTCTTTCAATTTCAGAAACTGCCCCAACTCTTCATCCATCGTGATCAGTCTTTCTTTGACAAAGTTGAAATCCTTCACCCATACAATGGTATTCTCATTCAGAAAATCAAATAGCGGAATCTTTTCTTCCGTTTGAAAATGAGTATCTACATTGGGAATGATGCTAACCTGAGCCAGCCTTTTTTCACTTAGTTGGGTTTCCGGATCAAAAATTCGGATACTATCCACTTCGTTTCCGAAAAGTTCAATACGATAGGGCTTCTCATTTCCAAAAGAATAAATATCCAGAATCCCTCCTCTGAGGGCAAATTGTCCGGGCTGATATACAAAGTCTGTTCTGGCAAATCCCAGATCAACCAGAAAGGAAAGGATACCCTCTGTATCTAAAGTATCATTGGTCTTAATCAGCAATACATTCCCCTGTAGTTTTTGAGCTACCACAACTTTTTCAAATAAAGCATCGGCATAAGTAACGAGTGCTCCGGTTCTTTGTCCGCCAGGTATGGAAAAGCGGGTCAGTGCTTCTGTACGAAGCATAACATGCGAGGGGTTCAGTAAGGCATAATTTCTGGGATGTTTGAAAGAAGAAGGGAAATATAAAATATTCAGCTCACCGGTAATACTCTCCAGGCTATTATGAAAATAAGCAGCTTCTTCCGCATCATTCAGAATGAAAACGTGATTATAAGTCTCGAGTGATGGATGATTGTAAATAGCTGCTGCTGTAAATTGCACTGCACTGCCATTCAGTTGTATAAGCTCTATACATTGAGCTTGGGAAAAAGAAAGCCTGTCCGCAAGTTGAAAAACGCGGGGAGATTGTTGGTATTGATTCTGCAGCAGATCCAGATTCACGTTGCAAAATTACAAAATCGTTGTTGTAGGAGAAAACCTTTAATTTGGGTTGATTTATTCAACTTTTTTCTTCTTATAACAGGGAATAGTTAATTTTGGTTATACTTGATCCACAAATTTGACATTCCAAATGTCTTCTATGAATAATCTCTTCCCATTTTTACGAAGCATTAATCTCCATAATAAAATATTCATTGGGATCATTTTTATAATATGCTATCATCATACTGTGCGGGGACAAGAGATTACGGCTCGTTTGAGAACAGGCCAAATTTCTTTACGTTCGAATCTAAGTCAAGATCTAATAAATAAGGAACTTGAGTCAGCCGGAAGTGGTAATTACTTTTATGCTCTCGTGGCTTTCGATCGTTTGCCTCATCCCAAAGCTTTACAATATGCAAGGCGTTCAGGCGTGGAGTTTCTGGAAAAAATTACCGATCAAATTTATTCGGTAAGATTCAGGTATAAGCCCGATTTGATGATGTTCAGAACAGCTGGCATTAAGGCGATGAAGAGCATGCCTTCCTATTTAAAAACTACCGAATCTCTGGCTTCCCGAATGAGTTCGGTACGAGCGGATGAGTTGATTAAAATTTCTGTTTTATTGTATCCAGGAGAAAATTTCAACCAACATATAACGTTTGCAGAGCAATCGCTTGGATTTACTTTGGAAAGTAAGCAATACGCAGATCAGGGTTTATTTATTGGTACGATAGCTTCCAGTCAAATTGAAAGATTAGTCGCACTCCCTTTTGTAAGAATGATTAATCTTTTTGATTATAAAATGGAGTCACTGCTATCACCTGAAACAGGAGCTTTTGGATTATCATATTTAAAAGGTCAGCTATGGGGGGGTAGAAATTTATCTGGAGAAGGCATTACGGTTGGAGTTGGTGATAATGCTGATCCGTCTAGTCATTTAGATTTATTGAATAATGCGGTAAACAGATGCCCTCTTCCCATACAATTAGGTAATCATGGAACAAGAGTGTCGGGTATCATAAGTGGAGATGGCTTAGTGGATGAGTCATTCAAAGGCATTGCGCCTGGCACGAAACTGATTACGGATTTTTATGATTACATCATAACAAAATCACCGTCTTATAAAAAAGATTTTGGGATGACTGTTACCAACAATTCATACTATTTGGGATATGATAAATGTCCGGGTAATGGCGCTTACAATGAACTGAGTGTATTCGTAGATCATCAAATATCAGTGGATACATCATTAATGCATATTGTTGCTGCCGGTAATGATGGAACTTTAACTTGTTCTCCATATCCTGCATCTTACGGGACTATTAAAAGTGGTTATCAAACAGGGAAGAATGTTCTTTCGGTTGGCAATTATAATATTTTTAATCCACAGAATATCTCATCCTCTTCCAGCAGGGGGCCGGTAAATGATGGAAGAATTAAACCTGAAATTATTGCCCCGGGAAGTAATTTTTGGTCAACCACAATCAATAATAATTATAATAATGGTTTTGGAACCAGTTTTGCAGCACCTTTTATTGCGGGGGTTTATAGTCTGCTTGCAGACAAATACAAACAGTTACATAATAATGCTACACCGTCGTCGGCGCTTTTAAAAGCGGTACTATGTAATACAGCAGGAGAGCGGGGTTTGCCAGGCCCCGATTATATTAACGGGTATGGTTTAGTACAACCTTATCGCGCTCTTGAGGTCATTGAAAATGATCGCTATATAAAAGGAAATATAAGTCAAGGCGATCAGTTTTTACGAAATATATCTATTCCTTCAGGCACTAAGCGTATAAAAATCATGTTGTACTGGCATGATCCTGCAGGATCACTTATCGCTCCGGTTGCACTTCAGCATGATCTTGACTTGCAGGTTGTCAATAACAATACAACCTATTTGCCATGGATATTGAATCCTTCTCCCAATCAGGTAAATACTGCGGCTGTCAGAGGCATAGATAGATTAAATAATATGGAGCAGGTAACCATTGATAATCCGATCGGGAATAGCCTTCAAATTCAAGTGAATGGGTATTCTATTGTGAGTGACTCGCAAGATTTCTTTATTACCTGGGAATTTTATAATGATGAGATTCGATTACTTTATCCTATTGGAGGGGAAAAATTCACGCCCGGATTAAATATCAATTACGAAGCTATCAGCTGGGATGTTTCAGATCATATAAGTGACAGCTTAACGATAGAATATTCCACAAATAATGGAAATAATTGGACCGTTATTGCAAGTGATGTTTCTGCGAGGAATCTTTGGCATTTCTGGACTTTGCCCAATATTACATCGGCAAACACAAAAGTACGGGTCAGAAGAAAGTCGAATAATGCTGTTTCTGAAAGTCAGGGAACTTTTACAATTCTTACAAGACCTACTATCACTTCAACCATTCCATGTGAAGGTGGTGTAAATCTATCTTGGACTGCAGTCAATAATGCAACAGATTATGAAGTATTCCAATTAAAAAATTACCAGTGGGAAAAATTGGGCAATACAACAGGTTTGCAATACCCGGTAAGAGGATTGGATAAATCAATACGATATTGGTTTTCTGTGCGTGCAAGAATTACCGATTCTTCAGGAAGAAGAGCGAGGGCTATTGCTGTATCTCCGTCTTTAAATACACCCTGTACAGCTAGTGAGTTCGATAAGGATTTAAAAATAGATCAACTGGTTAGCCCTACCAATGGTCGAAAATATACAGCTTCCGAACTGACCAATACACAAGAGGTCGTTGTTAAAATTAAAAATCTGGATGACACTCCTAGCAGCGCAAGTTATAATGTATCGTATCAAATAAATGGAGGGCCGGTTATTACTGAACTATCTAACATTACCATACCTGCTTCCGGCACGATCGATTATGCATTTGCTACTAAAGCGGATCTCTCTTCCGTTGATTCTTTTAATATAAAAGTTTTTGTAAAACAAGCAGGAGATCTACGGCCAGAAAATGATGAAATGGGTTTTGTAATAAGACATCTGGATAATCCGCCGGTTATACTACCGCATATAGAGAATTTTGAAAATACAGGAGACGATGAATACCGAAGAAATACATTTGGCCTGAAAAATATAGAGCGATTTGATTATACTTTAAGTACGACCAATGGCAGAGCCAGAACCTTTGTTAATAGCGGAATGGCGCTTTCCGGCAATAAAGCCATCACACTGGATGCTGCTCAATACTTAGGTGCTATCAATATCAATCAACTGATAGGTACTTATAATTTCTCCAACGTATCATCCACGGATGATCTGCGTTTAGATTTCGATTTTAAAAACCAGGGGCAACTTAATCTTCCGTCTGGCATTCTATGGATAAGAGGTAATGATGATTTACCCTGGATCAATGCATATGAACTTACTAATGATAGAAACAATCTGGGTAATACCAGAAAAGCATGGGTTAATATAAAAGAATTATTATTTGCAGCTGGTCAACCTCTCAGTTCATCTTTTCAAATATTCTTTCAGCAAGCTGGCCGGACCTCATCTAATAATGCTGATTATTTTCCCGAGTTATTTGATCTGGATGATGGTATAACGATCGACAATATAAGATTTACAAAGACCAACAATGATGTAGTGGTGTCCCAAATTATCAGTCCGGATTCATTATCATGTACGGTGGGAATCATGTCTCAATCTGTTACCGTTCGAATTAAAAACCTTTCATCAAATACACTCACGAATATTCCTGTTTTTTATCGTGTGGGTAATCATGCTCCCGTACAGGATATCATTCCTTCTCTATCCGGAAATACGGAAATGAACTATACTTTCACCACTCCTTTTACGATCACAAATGCAGGGACATATACATTAGATGCCTGGGTTTCTTTGCCAGCAGATGATTATCGTGTGAATGATAGTATAATTGGATATAATTTTTTTGTCAGCACGTCTATCAACAAATTCCCATATCTAGAAAAATTTGAAAGTAACAATGCAGGCTGGTTTACGAGTAACAGATATAGCAGTTGGTCTTGGGGTTCCACAGATTCATTAACAAAAGCTGTGATTAAAACTGCTGCCAATGGAAATAAGGCATGGTTTACCTCGTTGGCAGGTGCTTATAATTCCAATGAATCTTCTTATCTCTACACTCCTTGTTTTAATATAAGTGAATTAGTGAGTCCGGTATTGAGTTTTAGTCATATCTATCGGCAAGAAAGAGCCAGGGATGTTCATTATTTGGAATACAGTTCAGACAATGGTGTAAGTTGGCAAAAACTGGGGGTACAAAACACGGGAACGAACTGGTATGATACGGTTGCTAATTTTTGGAATCGTGATATTCAGCGTTGGCATGTATCTTCTGCCGATTTGCCGGCAGGCATTTCCAATATTCGGTTTCGTTTTTTCTTTACCAGTGATGATTTTACGCAATCTGAGGGAGTAGGTATTGATGATTTTCACATTTTTGATAAGGCAACCATTTACGAAGGTCAGCCAACAAATGTTACCCAGCCGGTTTCAGGTAATGATTTTGTTCATTTCATATCTCAAAACAAGATCATTGCATCCATTAATCCTCTTGGACAACAATTGGGCAATGTACAGGTAAGTGTTTATATCAATCAGGATTCCGTACGTCTGTTAAATAATCAATATTATTTGGATCGGAACCTTGTCGTTCAAGCTCAAAACGATCCGACAGACAGTGTGTTGATCCGATTTTATTTCACCGAAGATGAGATCAAAAAAATGATCAATACAACTAAATGTATTCCTTGCGTCAAACTAAAAGATGCATACGTAACGGCAATAACTACCTATAGTGGCTTACCTGAATATGAGAACGGGATTCTGAATGATGGCATTGGGGGATCCTATCAATTCATGGATCCATCAAAAATTGAGATTATCCCTTTTAATAATGGATATTATGCTGAATATAAGGTTAAGTCATTTTCTGAATTTTGGATCCATGCATTTGATTATAATTTAAGTCAGATTCCTCTTTCTGTAAATGATCCAGCTGTTAGCCGGGAATTTATTATCAATACTTTGTTTAGCCCTTCCGGTCAACTAGTAGTCAATCCTGCTCATCAAAGAGGTATACATGAAGTGAATATCAGGCTTATGAATGCGGCAGGGCAGGACATCTTACATGTCTCAAGGCCCTATCAGCGAACTTTACTGGAGGTCGGGAATATTGCTAATGGCATTTACTTTATTACGATCACTGATAAAGCCGGGAAATATTTCTATCGCTCAAAACTTATTAAATGATACTCAATAACTAGGGTATCATTATTGGATTTAAAGTTTTCAGATATTATTTATCTCTATTAAAACTGTACCCTCTTATTGATATACGCTTTCACTTCTTTAATAGGAATTCTCTCTTGCAGGAGAGAATCTCGGTGTCGAATAGTGACCATCTGATCTTCTTTGCTCTGATGATCTATCGTCGCACAAAATGGCGTACCAATCGCATCTTGTCTGCGATATCTTTTCCCAATGCTGTCTTTTTCATCATACTGACAATGAAAAGAAGTGCGGCAATCATCAACTATACTTTTGGCAATTTCAGGCAATCCTTCTTTTTTTACTAATGGGAGAATAGCCAGTTTTACAGGTGCTATGGCAGGAGGGATGCTTAAATAGGTACGTGTATCTGTTTTGCCTTCTTCCGCAGTAGGAACTACTTCTTCTTTGTAAGAAAGACTGAGTATGGTAAGTACTAAGCGATCTAACCCTACAGATGTTTCTACCACGTATGGAATATAGTTGCCATAAGGTTTGCCTTCAGCATTTAGATCATTGTCGAAGTATTGCATTTTCTTTTTACTGAATTCTTGGTGTCGGCTTAAGTCATAATCTGTTCGGGAGTGAATGCCTTCCAACTCTTTCCATCCGAATGGAAATTCAAATTCTATATCCAGCGCTGCATTGGCATAATGTGCCAGTTTACTATGATCATGATATCTTAGCTTATCTGCCGGGATACCTAATTGTTGATGCCATTTCATTCTTGTTTCTTTCCAGAATGCATACCACTCCAGCTCGGTGCCGGGGCGCACAAAAAACTGCATTTCCATCTGCTCAAATTCTCTCATCCGAAAAATAAATTGACGGGCCACGATCTCATTTCGGAATGCTTTTCCTGTTTGTGCAATACCAAAAGGGATTTTCATTCTTCCGGTTTTTTGCACATTGAGAAAATTAACAAAAATACCCTGTGCCGTTTCAGGCCTCAGGTATACAATATTATCTTCTGGATTGTCACTGCTAACAGCACCGAATTCAGTTTGAAACATCAGGTTGAACTGACGAACATCCGTCCAGTTACAAGTGCCGCTTACACTACATTTGATTGCGTGATCATCAATTAATTGTTTGATACCTGCAAAATCATCTTTTGCCAATAGCTTTTCCATGCTATCCACTAAAGCATCTCCCGCTTCTTTAGATAAATGAGAGGCATGAGCCTCGATAAGGTGGTCGACCCGATATCTTTTTTTGCTGTCTTTATTATCGATCATCGGATCACTGAAATTATCTACATGCCCGCTCGCTTTCCAGGTAGTAGGGTGCATGAAGATAGCCGCATCAATACCTACAATATTATCATGTAGTTGTGTCATGCTTTTCCACCAGGTATCACGGATATTTTTTTTGAGTTGTGCACCGTATTGTCCATAATCATAAACAGCACTCAATCCGTCATAAATTTCAGAAGATTGGAAGATGTAACCATATTCTTTAGCGTGAGCAGTTATTTTGGAAAAGATAGATTCATTAGACATAAAGACTAGAAATTTGGTGCAAAGATAATGCCTGTATCTATTGGGAGAGATTATCTTAATTTAGGATTATTTTGATGTCTGTTGGCATCTCTTACAGACTTTTTTTCCATGTTTTTCAGTAATTCTTTTTCGAGATCAATATTCATTTGATTGGCGAGGCATAAAATGACCCAAAGAATATCTGCCAGTTCGTCTCCTGCCGACAGATCCGCTTCTGTATTTTTAAAAGACTGATCTCCGTATTTTCTTACCATAATTCTTGATAATTCTCCGACCTCTTCCATCAGGATGCCCAGGTTCGTTAGTTCTGAAAAGTACCTTACTCCTATGGTTTGAATCCAATGATCTACTTTTTTTTGTGCTTCTGTAATGGTCAAGTTTTGATGCCCCATATTATTCTTTGTTTTTTGTGTCGATAAAGATAGTAACCGGTCCGTCATTTAATAATTCAACTTTCATATCGGCTCCAAAATTTCCGGTTGCGATCTTCTTGCCTAGTTTAAGGTTGAGTTGATGGATGGTGTTTTCATAAAGGGGGATGGCCTTATCCGGCTTAGCCGCTTTAATAAATGAAGGACGATTCCCTTTTTGAGTAGAAGCAAAAAGGGTAAACTGGCTGATTAATAAAATTTCACCGTTAATCTCTTTTACATTTATGTTCATTTTGCCTTGGGCATCTTCAAAAATTCGTAAAGAAACCAGTTTTGAAGTAAGCCAGTCGACATCTTCCTCAGTATCGGCATCTTCAATTCCTAAAAGAATAAGAAGTCCTTTCCTGATTTCTCCGGTAATCATACTTTCAATTTTAACGGAAGCTTTGCTAACCCGTTGAACAATGGCTCTCATATATAATATATTGATCGTAAATTTAATGTTCCTAATTTATATGTCGAGGTATGAAGATCGATCTAACCAGCGAATTACAGTTCCGAACAGCCCGTAGCAGTGGTGCAGGGGGGCAGCATGTAAATAAGGTTGAAACCCGGGTTCTGGCGATATGGGATATTTCATCTTCCCATCTGTTAACGGATGAGCAAAAGGGTATGGTGAATAGAAAACTGGCTAATCTCATCAATAAAAATGGCGAATTAATCCTTTCTTCTCAGGTACATCGAACCCAATTTGCGAACAAGGAAGATGTGATTAAAAAGATTAATAAAAAGGTACAGTCAGCACTGGTGCCAAAAAAACCAAGAATAGCGTCAAGGCCCACTCATTCTTCTATAGAAAATCGGATAGAAGCCAAGAAGAAAACAAGTCAGATTAAATCAGGCAGAAAAAAAATAAGAAGAGAAGATCTATGAAACTATGTTGTAAATGGATATGCATCATGGGGCTTGCATTCATGTTGGCCTGTAATAAAAATGCCCCGGTAAGTAATGACTTAATAGGTACACCTATAGCATTCAGGATTCCGCCGGGTTTTCCTCAGGAGCATATTTTTCAAAATACCCCCCTAACTCAAGAAGGTTTTGCTTTGGGCAAAAAAATATTTTATGATGGTATTTTGTCAAAAGATGGAAGTATTTCGTGTAGCTCTTGTCATCAGCAGGTTGCTGCCTTCGGAACCTACGACCATGATCTGAGTCATGGTATTTATAACCAGCACAGTAACAGGAATGCGCCTCCTTTGTTTCATCTTGCATGGCAGAAATATTATGGCTGGGATGGGAGATATAGTCGTATTGAAGATATATCCGAGGCACATATTCTACGTTCAACGGATATGGCCGGAAATTTTTCTGAGATCATTTCTCGTATGAAAAGCCATCCTTCCTATCCTGCACTTTTTGAGGATGCCTACGGTACAAGAGAAATTAATAAGGAAAGGATCTTAAAAGCAATCAATCAGTTTGTGGGGAGTATTATGAGTGTAAATGCCAAATATGACTCTGTAAAATTGGGATTGGCAACTTTTTCTGTAGCGGAAGAAGCCGGCTATCAATTATTCATGAAACATTGCAACACATGTCATACTGAGCCATTGTTTACGGATGGTAGTTTTCATAATAATGGACTGTTGCCAACTTTACTCAATGATAATGGCAGGCAAAGTGTTACCGGATTGACTAGTGATCGCTACAAGTTTAAAGTACCCAGTTTAAGAAACTTATACTTTTCTTTTCCTTTTATGCATGATGGCCGATTCATAGGGTTCAGTCAGATCTATGGTCATTATGCCGGGTTGTCCGAGCAAAATAATGGAGCCTTATTAGATCCTGCGCTAGAAAATGGCATCACACTCAATGATCAGGAGAAAAACCAACTTACCGAGTTTCTCAAAACCCTTACCGATTTGAGCTTTCCTTCCCGTCAGGAATACAAATAGAAAAGGAGGGACCTTATTTGGTAGCCTTTTTCTTTTTAATAAGATTGTCTAAGGCTTTCTTGAGATTTTCAAGTTCCTGATTTTGGCTGTCAATTTCTTTAATTTTGTCTTCTTTTTGCTGGGTCAATTTCAGGATTTTTTGTTCCAGATTTTCTTTTTCAACCTGCAGTTCAGTCAGCTTTTTCTCAGCACTTTTTGATTTCTCTTCCTGGTTCTTTATTTCGATGGCCAGTGCTTTTTCGTTGGCCAACTCTCTGAAGCCATTCAAGAATTTCTTGACTTTTTTAATCAGCTGATCATCGCTGGTGCTACTTATGTACTGATCATAATTCTTAGCCATTGAAAAGTATACAACAGAAACATCTTTTTCCTGTTTACTTTTTCTTTCTACTTTAACAAGCACATCATGGAGTTCGCTGTCTATTTCAGCCAACTGTATCTCTTTGTAGGAAGATATTCCTTTTTGTTTTTTGGCATAAAAACCCATTTTTTCGAAATAATCTTTTATGGCAGACTCGGTAATACTTTCATTTTGATATACTTCAATCGTAAAGGAAGGAACTTTTTTGCCCTGCCATTCGATATGGTCATAGGATTGTGCAATAGTAGTGTTAGCCAGGAGAATAATCAAAAGCAGATTTAATAAGATTTTTTTCATAAAAGTGTGTTTTAGGGCGGCTAAGATAAGGGATAAACCAATATAAAATATGGGCCTGTTGTATAAGAAGTGGCATTTGTTTCGTTATTTTGATAATCAAATTATTAGATATTGAGCGGGATCAGAAAACTAGCTTCTCAAACGATATGGTACGGGTCAAGTAACATCCTGAGCAGGATGTTAAATTATATGCTGACTCCTTTACTAACAAGCATTTTTTCGCCGGGTGATTTTAGTAAGATCAGTACACTTTTTGCTTTAGCGGCATTCATGAATGTGGTATATACCTTTGGTATGGAGACCACTTATTTTAGATTTCTAACCCAGGAAAAAGAACAGAAAGTATTCAATACTACTGTTACAAATATTTTACTGTCTACAGTTTTGTTTTCTCTTCTAAGTTTTGCTTTTGTCCATCCGCTTACTAATCTGATTAAATTGGGTGGTGATCATGAATATGTACAGTGGGTTATTATGATTGTAATCTTTGATACGCTTTCGGCTATTCCTTTTGCCAGGTTGAGGCAGATGGGCAGGCCTCATAAATATGCTTTTCTTAAAATATCAAATGTGTTGTTACAGATCGGCCTGATCTATTTTATACTTAAATATTGTAAGAACGCTGAAGCCTCATCCTTGTGGGCAGGTCTATATGATCCGAAGATTGGGGTAGGTTATGTCATTCTTGCCAATTTATTTGCCAGTGCTTTTACATTCATACTACTCAGTGCTGAATTCCGTCAATACCGGTGGGCGATCGATCCCACGTTCTGGAAGCAGACCATCATGTACTCGTTGCCCTTACTCATTGTAGGTTTTGGTGGAATGATCAATGAAATGATTGATCGGTTTATGATATTGAGTTTTTATCCGGGTACCCATTTGGAACGTCATACCATGAATGGGATCTATTCGGCTAATTATAAACTTGCGATTGTAATTGCCATATTTATCCAGGCGTTCAGGTTGGGTGCCGAACCGTTTTTTTTTAGAGAATCTACCAATGCCAATGCACCTCAGATCTATGCGCGAATCATGAAGTTTTTTGTTGTTACATGCTGCTTCTGTTTTCTTGGTGTTGTTCTTTTTCTGGATCTATGGAAATACTTCATGGGGGATACATATAAAGAATATTGGTCAGGGTTAGTAGTGGTTCCTCTTTTAATGGTAGCAAAAATATTTTTAGGGATCTATTATAATCTTTCTGTTTGGTATAAGCTAACCAATAAGAATATTATAGGAGCGTGGATAACCATCGGAGGAGCCGTTATTACTGTAGCAAGTAATTACATACTGATACCGTATCTGGGTTATACAGGTTGTGCCATTACAACGATCATATGTTATGGAAGCATGATGTTGAGTTCCTATTATTTAGGACAAAAACATTTCCCTGTTCCTTATGACGTGAAAAGGATTCTTACCTATATTCTGTCTGCTGTATTGACTTATGGCATCTATCATTTAATGGTACGGGGTATGACGGCCATCCCTATTAAGTTAGTTATAGGTTTCGTGTTGTGTATCGCTTATGCTACTATAGTTTTTATCTCCGACAAAGAAGAGTTCAGTCGTTTACCTATTCTATCTAAATGGCTAACTAGGTAAGAAATGGATTATTCTTTTTTTCATGTAAGATCGTGGTAACAGGTCCATGACCTGAATAGACTTTTGTTGCATCGGGCAGTACCCACATTTGAGTTTTTATGCTATTCAGCAGTGTTTCCATATGGCCGCCGGGCAGATCTGTTCTGCCTATACTTTCTCTGAATAAAACATCTCCGGAAATAATAAAATCCTGT
Source organism: Bacteroidota bacterium (assembly GCA_046303015.1). GTDB lineage: Bacteria > Bacteroidota > Bacteroidia > Chitinophagales > Chitinophagaceae > Lacibacter. The sequence goes on from JBKCGY010000073.1 coordinate 16,811, forward strand.
TGCTGACAATAAAAGCCAAGGTGTCCGGGGGAGTGTCCGGGTAACCATAATATCTCCAGAAAATCATTTCCTAATTTGATCTGATCTCCCGGGTTCAGATACATGAAAGGTCCCTGATAGTTATCAAATGGAATGCCCCACATCAATCCGGATGCAGGCGCCATTTCAAGCATACTTACTTCCAGAGGATGTAAGTGGAGTGTGGTCTGATATTGTTCGTAGATCCACTTGTTCCCAAAAACATGGTCAAGGTGACAATGTGTATTCAGTAAATATTTGAGTTCAAGTTTTTCCGACCGGATAAAGCCTGCAATGGTTTCTTTTTCATCATCAAAATAGCAGCCGGGATCAATGAGGAGTGCTTGTTTCCGTTCATTATATAGCAAATATGTGTTTTCCTGAAGAGGATTAAAGGTAAATGCTTTTAAGAGAAACATGGTTTAATTTCCTTAATTTTAATATCTGCAAAGTTACATCGACCTTTGGGATTCATAATCATTATTATGCGCATGTTTATCAGGTTTTTTGGGGTGTTCATCTTTTTGTTTTTTTTATCATCAACCAGGCTATTTGCTCAGGTAAATATGGTGGAGTTTGGAAAGAATCGGGTACAGTATAATCGCTTTAAATGGAGTTTTTATCAAAGTCCGAATTTTAATGTTCACTATTATCAAAATGGTCTTGAAATTGCCAAATTCGTAACGCAAGTGGCCGAGCAGGATTTGTCTGGTCTCGAGGATTTTATAGAATTTTCTGTTCAGCGCCGGATCAATATTGTGGTTTATAATCATTTCAATGACTACAAACAATCCAATATAGGACTAGGACTTGAATGGCCCAATGCGGGAGGTGTAACTCGATTGGTGAATAATAAAATGGTGGTGTATTTCAATGGAGATCACAATCATCTGCGTCGTCAGATCAGAGAAGGTATTGCCAGAGTACTCGTAGAAACCTTGCTGTTTGGTGATGATATTGGTGAGTTTGCCCAAAATCAAGCCTTACTAGACTTACCAAAGTGGATGACAGATGGCTATATTTCGTATGCAGCTGAAGCGTGGAATACGGAATTAGATAATCAATTAAAGTCTGCCATGTTGGGTTACAAGTATAAAAATTTCTATCAGTTTGCGTTTGAACAGCCTAAGTTGGCTGGACATGCTTTTTGGTATTATATCGATGAAAAGTATAAGCGAGAGAGTGTAACCTATATTTTATATCTCAGCCGACTGTATAAGAATGTGAATAAAGCTACCCTTTCCATTTGCCGGAAAAAACTAAAAACGATTCTGAAAGATTTTATGCAATTCAATCAAAACAAATACTTGCAGGATGTAAGGGCAAGAAAAGATATTCCTTCCGGCAAGTTGACGCTTTTGAAAGAAATAGAAAAGAAAGATTTTTTCCGCTTTCAGCCGAATCCTAATCCTAAAAATAACACCTACGTATTTGTTCAATATAATAAAGGTGTTTCAAAAGTCATTTACACGGAAAACTTTTTCAGAGAATTTGTTTTATGGAGGAGCGGCATTCAAAATTTAGAGGACCGACCTAATCCTAACTATCCCTTATTAGCTTGGGATCCGAAAGGGACTCAAATTGCTATCATCGTTTGGCAAAAAGGGAAACTGATCCTTCATATTTATAATACACTGACTAAAAAGAAAACAGTTACCCAGCAGACACTGCCTTTTGAACAAATAAATGATGTTCAATTTATGCTGGATGCCAATACGCTTATCTTGAGTGGAGTCAGAGGCGGACAAAGTGATATATATATATACAAAATAGCGGAGCATAAAACAGACCAGATTACCAATGATATCTATGATGATTTGGATGCTTCATTTGTTACTTTCCCAAATAAAACGGGGATTCTTTTTTCCAGTAACCGACCGGGCCCTGTATCGGTAGATGGGGATACAGCGTTACCGCGTAATCGATTTAATGTTTTTTTGATTGATAACTGGAACCGAACTGAATTTAAACAAATTAGTCAGTTGAGTAATATCCCATTTGGCAATGCACGGTATCCGACTCAATTCAATGTCAATCATTTTACTTTTATAAGTGATGAGAGTGGTATCGGCAATCGGTGGGCAGGTTTTTTCAATACAAAGGCTGCGGGATTAGATACGGTATATCAGGTAGGGGAAGACTTACTTCGAAATCCATCATCCAGAGAATTAGATTCTGCATTATTAATATGGAATAAACAAATGCCAGATTCAGTATTTACATTTAGGGTTACTGAAGATACAGCCTATACTTTCCCTATTTCCAATTATCAAAGCAGTGTACTCGAGTCCAGAATTGCAGGAGATAAAGGACAAGTTAGTGAAGTTAATAAACAGGGGACTTTCAAATTTATTTATAAACTAAAAGTGGATGAGAATCTCCTTAAAAAAAGAAATATCAATGCACGTCCAACCGAGTATGTAAAGCGATTGTTCAGGTTAAGTAAAACGGCGGGTGCCGAGCGCAAGGAACGAACCGATCTTACCGATAGCATCAGCCTTGGCAAAAAAGAAGATCTATATTTCGAATCAGAATTTGAAAATGAATTATCTGCCGTATCCGATTCTACAAACGGAAATTCGGTATTCTCGCAGCCTCAAGAAGACATTCTTTCCAGAATGAGGGTCTTTAAGTATCAGAAGAAATATTTTGTTGATAATCTCACTACGAGTTTTATATCTAATAATGCACTGCTCATAAATAGGTTTCAGCCTTATTCGGGTGCAACTGGGCCTGTACAACTCGGTAATAATAATAGTTTGAATGCGATGACAAGGGTAGGAGCTATGGAATTTATGGAAGACTATAAATTCAGTGGTGGATTCAGAATGAATTATGGTTTTGATGATAAGGAGGTATTCATGCGCTATGATAATCTGAGAAGGAGGCTTGACTGGGGTGCCACTTATTACAGAAGTACAAGAAATACAAATCTTACGAACGGCTCAGATTTTTTAGATGCCCGTCAGCTTACGAATATTTATCAAGGGAATGTAAGTTATCCGTTCAATGAGGTGCAAAGTATAAGAGCGATATTTGGAGTCAGATCAGACAGATATATCATCAGAACGGATGATATCAATTTTCAATCGCTCACGCTACCCGATCTGGATGAACATTTTTTGATGCTGAGAGCGGAGTTTGTACATGATAACACGATTGCGCCGGCTTCAAATATCTGGAACGGACTAAGAGGGAAGGGCTGGTTTGAATTATACAACCGACTTGGCGGATCTTATACCGGTGGAACAAATGGACGATCCACCAAAGGGAAGTTGACGTTTAATATAGGATTTGATGTCAGACACTATATGCCCCTTTACAGAAATATCATCTGGGCAGTAAGAACAGCCGGAGACTTTTCATGGGGCAATAATAAATTTATTTATTATCTGGGAGGAACGGATGGCTGGCTTATGTTAGGAAATAATCGAGTGGTTAGAGACGGGGTAGAAAAGGAACGATATTTTAATACGTCTAACCGACCGGCGCTTGACGAAACATATGTATATGAGTCATTGGCTGTAAATATGAGAGGGTTTACGCAAAATGCGGCTAATGGCAATAATGCTTTTGTAATTAACAGTGAGATTCGTGTGCCGGTTTTTTCTACCTTTCTAAACAGGCCTGTTAATAATTCATTTTTAAGAAATTTTCAAATCATACAGTTTGTTGATCTGGGTACCGCTTGGAATGGGAAGTATAATAATTTGGCCCGACCGGAAATCACATATAGTTTACCGGAAAACCCACTAACGGTTGTGATCAAAGCACCGGGCATAGGTCCTTTCCTTGGAAGTTATGGATTCGGCGCCAGAACTACATTACTTGGATATTTTATTCGCTTTGATGCAGGCTGGCAAATGAATGGGTTTTTTAAGAATAAACCGATCATGCATGTTTCACTGGGATTTGATTTCTAAGATTATATGATTGGTCTGAACATATAAAATATCTTTCATACATCATTTATTGTTATTTTGCGTGCAATTGGCTACTATGCGTTTTTGGTTTCTGTTATTCTTGTATATACTTTTAATCACACCTGAAATTTTTGCACAAACAAAAGTCATTAAAGGTCGTGTTCAGGATGCGCATTCAGAAGAACCCATCACTTTTGCATCCCTGGTTTTTCAAAAAAGTAATGTTGGACGTTTGACGGATTCGGCGGGAAATTTTTTCTTTCGAATTAACTCATCCTTTATCGGGGATAGTTTAACAGTAAGTTATGTGGGATATCAAACCAAAAAAATATCTATCCGGTCTTCTGCATCAGATACCATTTTTATGGTAGTAAATCTTGAACGGGCCGGCTTATCTAAAGAGGTAGTAGTAAAATCAAAATACAGTAAGGGTTGGATCCTATGGAGAAGAGTCGTTAAAAACAAACAAAGGAATGACAGAGCTAAGTTTGAGAATTATGGTTATGAGTTATACAATAAACTTGAATTGGATTTAAATGGTTTTAATGCTAACCGCTTTAAAAATATAAAACTGTTACGCCCTTTTGGTTTTATCCTTGATCAAACTGTAGATACGATATCGGAAGAGAAGCCTTTTTTACCTGTTTTTATTGCAGAAACCATATCTGATCTGTATTATCAGCGCAATCCTCTGAAAAGAAGAGAAGAGATCAAGGCCAGTCGAACATCGGGTGTTAAAAATGAAAGTGTACAGAAATTATTGGGGGGCATGAATATTAATGACAATGTTTATAACAACTATATTAATGTTTTCAATAAACGCTTCATAAGTCCGGTAGCGGATAATGGTGATGTTTTTTATCATTATCGCCTTCCTGATACACAGTATGTAGCAGGAAAGAGATTATTACATCTGGTTTTTTCGCCAAAGCATAAAGGTGAAAATACTTTTGAAGGCGAATGTTGGGTTCATGATAGTACCTATGCCATTCAAAAGGTTTTTCTTCATTTATCTAAGGAGGCTAATGTGAATTTTGTCAATAATTACACTTTTATTCAAGAGTATAAATTCATTGGGGATAGTATCTGGTTTTTGTCGAAGGATAAGCTTGTGGTTGACTTTTCCCCTCTGGGAAAAGAAAAGTTTGGGATCATCGCCAAGAAGACGACCACGTATAAAGATGTGAAGATCAATAATGGGGCAGTTTGGGAGCAAGTCAGAAAAAACAAGACACAAGAAGATATCATTATGATGGAGGCTGCCGGAGATCATACGGACCAATACTGGAAGGATACAAGGCATGAAGAGTTGAATAGAAATGAAAAAGCTATCTATGCCATGGTAGATACGCTAGAAAAAATGCCTTTGTTCAAAACATATAAGAACACAATTGAGTTTTTAGCAACGGGTTATAAGTCTTTTGGGAAATTGGAATATGGTCCATGGTTTAATGCATTTAGCGTAAATGCGATTGAGGGTTTCAGGACCAGACTAGATATGGGTACCAGTAGCAAGTTCAGTAAAAAGTGGAGACTGGCAGGATATCTTGCTTATGGAACCTTAGATCAAAAGTTTAAAGGCCGGGCTGAGATCACACATATACTGCATAAAAATCCAAGAACTAGTATATACGCTAGTTATGTAGATGATTACGACAATGGCCAGGTATATTATGATGAGGTTGGGATGGATAATGTTTTTACACTTGCGGCAAGAAAACAGCAGATCCCGATCAAATTCCTTCGAGTAAGACAGGAAAAGTTTGAATTTTTCAAAGAAACTTCATCCGGCTTTTCATTTGAAGTGAATGCAACCAGGAAAAATTTTACGCCAGTGAGAGCATTACCTGATGCCAGTATTTATAGTAAAAATAATGATGGAGGAGGAGGGCTGATCAATACTGAATTATCTTTAAAACTCAGATTTGCTTATTTAGAAAGATTTTTAGAGGGAGATTTTTTTCGAACCAGTTTGGGAAGTCCGTATCCAATCAGTGAATTGAGATACTCTAAAGGTGTTACCGTTTTAGGCGGGGGATATGATTACCACAAACTCAATGTTTCTATCCATGACTATAAAAAAGTAGCCCATTATGGTGAATTATACTATAATGTTTTTGCCGGGAAGATCTGGGGTGTTTTGCCTTTTCCCATCCTTGAAGTGCATCCGGGTAATGAGATCTATTATTATAATAAGTATGCGTTTAATTTAATGAATCGTTTTGAGTATTTAAGTGATGAGTATGCAGGAATTAATGTAGAACATAATATCGGTGCGGGTATATTCAGATTATTCGGGCCTAGTCGGAAAATGAAGCTGCGTCAGTTCTGGAATGCGAAAATGCTGGTAGGGAGACTGAGTGATGCAAATAAAAAACTAAATCAATTCGGAACCATCTTTGATCAGGGGCATCAGTTTCAATCTCTGGATGGCAGGACGTATATGGAACTGGGTACCGGTGTGAATAACATCTTTAAATTCATCAGGATCGATCTGGTGTGGCGCGTACTTCCATTGCCTTTCCCCAAAGAGTTATATAAACAATTTGGCGTTTTTGGAAGTTTCAGATTACAATTTTAAAGCAAACGGATTATGAATGTATCGTTACTTTTACGTTCATAAGAGAACGTACTTTTTTTGCAATACTTTCCGCATCTAAACCAATTTCACTGTACAATTCTTTAGGGGTGCCGTGTTCTACCAGCCTGTCGGGAATACCTAAGATCGTTACTTTTGTCCGGTAGTTATGTTCCGCCATAAATTCCAAAACGGCGGAGCCGAATCCACCTTTGATAGTTCCATCTTCTACTGTGATGATTTGGTCAAACTTTTTACATACCTCATGTAACAGTGTTTCATCGATTGGCTTTGCAAATCGCATGTCATAATGAGCGGGGTTGATGCCATCATTTTTGAGTTCACGAATGGCAGTCGCCACAAAATTACCAGGATGACCAAAAGAAAGGATAGCGATACCTTCTCCATCTTTTATCTTTCTGCCGCTTCCTATTTGGATCTCTCTCATCTCTGTTCTCCATTCAGGCATAACCCCCTCTCCTCTGGGATAGCGTATGGCGATGGGTAATTGATGGGAGTCTAATTGTGCGGTATACATCATATTTCTAAGCTCTGCTTCATTCATCGGAGCCGCAACAATCATATTGGGTATACAGCGCATATAAGCAATATCATAGCAACCATGATGGGTTGGACCATCTTCCCCAACCAACCCGGCACGATCCAGACAGAAAATGACCGGTAATTTTTGAGTTGCCACATCATGAACGACCATATCGTATGCTCTTTGCATAAAGGAAGAATAGATATTGCAAAAAACCTTCATACCCTGAGTGGCCATACCGGCACTTAGGGTAACGGCATGCTGTTCGCAAATTCCTACATCAAAAGCACGATGCGGCATTTTCTCCATCATAAATTTGAGAGAAGATCCGCTTGGCATCGCAGGTGTAATGCCAATTATTTTTTCATTTTTCTCCGCTAATTCAATAATCGTGTGCCCAAATACATCCTGATACTTGGGAGGCTGCGGCAGATCAAATTTTTTCTTTTGAATCTCTCCGGTTACTTTATCAAAAAGCCCGGGAGCGTGCCATTTGGTCTGATCTTTTTCAGCCAATGCATAGCCTTTCCCTTTTGTGGTAATGATATGCAGCAGTTTAGGACCGGGTATTTGCTTGAGGTCTTTTAGTGTATCTACCAGCTTGGTAATGTTGTGACCATCGATTGGGCCAAAGTAACGCAGCTTTAAGGCTTCAAAAAGATTACTGCTTTTGTTGACAAATCCTTTGATACTATGCTCCAGTTTACTTGCCATATCGCGGGTAAAATTTTTACCGACTGGCAATTTCCCTAAGGCATTCCATACGTCATCTTTAATGCGGTTATAAGTGGGGGAAGTTGATATGTCAGTAAGATATTCTTTGAGCGCTCCTACATTAGGGTCAATGCTCATGCAGTTATCGTTCAGAATGATTAGCACATCACTTTCAGCAACACCTGCATGATTCATCGCTTCAAATGCTAAACCGGCTGTCATGGCTCCATCACCAATTACGGCGATGGATTTTCTATTTTCATTTTTCAATTTCGCTGCCATGGCCATGCCCAAAGCAGCAGATATGGATGTGGAGGAGTGGCCTACTCCAAAAGTATCATATTCACTTTCACTTCTTTTCGGGAATCCACTTAATCCCTGATATTTTCTGTTGGTATGAAAACGATCTTTTCTGCCTGTTAAGATCTTATGTCCGTATGCCTGGTGACCCACATCCCATACCAACTGATCATAAGGTGTATTGTAAACATAATGCAGGGCGGTAGTCAGTTCTACAACACCCAGGCTGGCACCAAAATGTCCTCCATGAACACTTACGATATCAATGATGTATTGACGCAGTTCGTCACATAATTGCGGCAGTTGCTGGGGCGATAGCTTTTTTAGATCTGAGGGAGAGTCGATCGAATCCAACAAAGTACCGGGTCTGATTTCCATATTTTCGTGTTGAAATGTGAAGTTAATTAAGTTCGCTTAATGACCAAAAGGTTAAACAAAAGATCGGGGAAATAGTTCTTGATAACCTGGTATTCTTTAAATCCTGCGTATTTTCCATTTATCTGCCTCATTTTCCCTTTATAATTTTAGATTCATCATTCTTATTACACTTAGTAGTTTTGTAACTGTTTAGCATATGTTACAACTTCTGCGTAAAATAAGTGCATACTGGTGGTGCCAGATCCTGGGATGGGCTGCCTATTTAAGTATTAATCTTTTCTTCTCGTTTACTTTCAGGGAAGAAATTACTTCTGCTTATATCTTACGGCAGCTTGTTGTGGTGATTACCGGTCTTACCTTAACACATATTATGCGATGGGTAATCATTAAATGGGATATATTATCCAAATCCTTTGAAAAACAGATCGGGTATTTTCTTTTAGTTACCATTAGTTTTGCTTTGATGCTGGCATTCCTATTGAATTTCGCATATATTCAATTTAGGTTGCTCGATGAACAGGAGTTAAAATACAGTATTGCCAGAAGATTTACTGCAGCCTCAGTGAATGCTTTTTTTCTGTTCATGTTATGGAACCTGATCTATTTTATCTATCATTATGCTACCCGCGTCAGAAATCAGCAGATAGAAAGCTTAAAGACGGAATCATTGATTCGTGATCTGCAGCTGCAAACCATCAAATCACATATTAATCCTCATTTTATTTTTAATGCGTTGAATAGCATAAGGGCTTTGATCGATGAAAATCCGACCAGAGCAAGGCAGGCCATAACGGAATTGAGTAATATTCTGCGCAGTAGTATGCTGGCTGATAAACTGGAGACAGTTAGTCTGGAAAAGGAACTTGCTATTGTGAAGGACTATCTGGCGTTGGAAGAAATTCGTTTTGAAGAAAGATTGAAAGTTCGTTTTGAGATCGATGAACAAACCCTGGATCAGCAGGTGCCACCGATGATGTTACAGACACTGGTAGAAAATGCCATCAAACATGGGATCGGCAAACAGGTTCTGGGTGGTGAAATTTGTATAACCTCTTCTATGAATCAGAAAAATCATCGCATTATGATTGTGAATACCGGACAAATGAATGGCTCATATAATGAAGATGGTTTTGGTATATCGGCTACGCGTCAGCGCCTACAACTGATGTTTGGAGATAAGGCTTCTTTCACGCTGAAAAATGCAGATAGAAATCATGTAGAGGCTATTGTAGATATGCCTGTTTAAATCGTTTTGAATTTTATGATATATAAAAAAGTGATCATTATAGACGATGAGCGTCTGGCAAGAAATGAGCTAAAGAAATTGCTTTCTGAGTTTCCTGAAATAGAAGTGATCGATGAAGCGGCGAATGCAGATGAGGGGATCAAAAAGATTAAAACACTGGAGCCGGACCTCATCTTTCTGGATATTCAAATGCCGGGTAAAACCGGGTTTGACATGCTCAAAGAGTTAGAGCATACGCCTCAAATTATTTTTACAACAGCTTATGACGAATTTGCCATCAGAGCCTTCGAAGTGAATGCACTGGATTATTTATTAAAGCCCGTTGAACCCAAGCGTCTGACAGATGCCATTCATAAGTTGTTTGAGAATCATCATGAGGAAACTGTTCTGCAGGAAGGGAACTATAACAAATCTATTCTGGGAGAAAATGATCAGGTATTTGTAAAAGATGGGGAGCGCTGCTGGTTCGTTAAATTGTCGGAGATCCGATTGTTTGAAAGTGTGGGTAATTATGCTAAAGTGTATTTTGGCCCGAATAAACCACTGATCTTAAAATCACTCAATGCTTTGGAAGAGCGTCTGGATGAAAAAGTTTTTTTCCGTGCCAATCGTAAACATATCGTCAATCTGCGTAGTATCGATAAAGTAGAGCCTTATTTTAACGGAGGTCTTCTGCTTGAGCTACACGGAGGAGATAAAGTGGAGGTAAGCAGACGACAAGCCGTAAAGTTTAAAGAGATGATGAGTTTTTGATCAAATCATTATGTCATTGAATCGGCTATCTATCTTTTTCAATTCATGATGTAAAGATGCTGTCTCTTTGAAATGTATAGAGGGGATGCCCAATTTTCGGGCCGCTTCTACATTTCTCAGATTGTCATCAATGAATACGGTAGTATTTTTTTCAATACCATATTTGGTCAACAATTTCATATAAAAATCATCAAAGGGCTTTCGTGTTTTTTCTTCGCCGCTCACGAGAATACCATCAAACCAGGATAAGAATTCAAATCGTTCCTTTGCTAGAGGGAATGTTTCCGCACTCCAGTTCGTTAGTGCATATAATTTGAAATGGTTGGAGGCTTTGATGCCAGACAGAAGGTTGACGGATTCTTTGATTGAGCCTTTGATCATTTCCGGCCATCTGCCGTAGTAATCTTTGATGGCCTTTTCCCATTCTGGATACTCTGTTATGAGTCGGAGATTGGCTTCTTCAATGGTTCTTCCTCCATCTTGCTCTTCATTCCATTCAGCAGTACAAATATGGGCAAAGAAAAAATCAAGGTCTTCTTTTGTGTCGAAATAGTTTTCGTAAACATACATTGGGTTCCAGTCGATCAATACCCCCCCAAGATCATATATAATGGTTTGAAGCATATTATGAATTCTTTAGACAAATTTCGTTATTTATACGCAACCCAGATCAAGCAGATCATTTAAGCGTATGCGTTATGTAATTTTGTAGTTACATTACATTTATGAAGATTATTAGTTATAACGTAAATGGCATTAGAGCTGCCATTAAAAAGGGTTTTCTGGATTGGCTCGCTACACGGCCTGCGGATGTGATCTGCCTGCAGGAAACGAAAGCACATCGTGGGGATGTTGATCATAAATTATTTGCAGCGCTCGGTTATCACGACTACTGGTATAGTGCTAAAAAGAAAGGATATAGTGGCGTGGCCATCTTATCAACAAAGGAGCCGGATCAGGTTATTCTTGGCAACGGTCATGGCCAGAGTGATGAAGAGGGCAGAGTGATTCAGGCGGATTTCGGTAAGATAAGAATCATCAATGCCTATTTCCCTAGTGGAACTAGTGGGGATGAGCGACAAGCCTATAAATATGTTTGGTTGAATGAGGTCGGGGCCTGGTTACATACCTTGCAATCAAAACATCCGAATCTAATATTATGTGGAGATTATAATATTGCTCACGAAGAAATTGATATCCATGATCCCAAAGGAAATAAAAAATCTACCGGTTTTTTGCCTGAAGAAAGAGCATGGATGACAAAATTCTTTGAAAGCGGATGGGTGGATACTTTTCGTCTCTTACATCCCGAGCCCCACCGATACAGCTGGTGGAGTCAGCGTTTCCCCAGTGTACGCTTACAAAATAAAGGCTGGCGTATCGACTATATCAATGTCACGCATCCACTCAAAACCTACATTAAAGAGGCTGATATTTTTCCTGATGTTAAACATAGTGACCATTGTCCAGTTTATCTTCAATTAAATCGTTTTCCATGATACTTTATAATGTTACTATACAGGTTGATCCATCTATTCAGGACGACTGGTTGATATGGATGAAAGAAGAACATATTCCGGATGTTATGTCAACGGGTTGTTTTACAGAGTTCAGATTCTGGCGGTTAGTGGATCTAGAAGAGTCCTCAGGACCCACCTTTGCTGCACAGTACATAGCCGGATCAAACGAGAATTATAGTATGTACATTGAGAGATTTGCGCCAGAAATGCGAAAACGGGGCTACGAAAAATGGGGGGATCGGTTTATTGCATTCCGGACCGTAATGGAACAAGTATAATCATTCTGTGGATAAGATGTCTGTATTTTATTTGCTTAAACCTTTTGAAACGATTATGCAATAAGGGTTTCAGACGACAGGAGAATAAAATAATTTTGTTCAATTCCAAAACCGTCTATATTTGCCCCTCGAAAAAAATCTAAACAATATATTATGAACAAAGGCGATTTGATCACAAAAATTTCAGAAGACACCGGTATCTCTAAAACGCAGGCAAATGCCACTATCGATTCCATTACGGAAGCAATTACCAAGACATTGAAAAGTGGAGGTAAAGTAACGCTGGTGGGCTTTGGTACTTTTTCAGTTGGCAAACGTTCTGCCCGTACCGGCCGCAATCCAAAAACAGGTGCTACGATCAAGATCAAAGCCAAAAAAGTTGCTAAATTTAAAGCAGGAAAAGAACTAGCAGCCAAGCTCTAATTCTTTTCTATATTTTTCATTCAAATAAAAACTAAAATTTATGGGAAGAGGTGATAAAAAAACAAAAAGAGGTAAAATTTTTAAAGGAAGCTTCGGCAAATCGCGTCCGACAAAATCTACCAAGAAGAAATCTTCTTTAAAAAAGGATTAATTCAATTTAGAATTGTGATTTCAAAGTAATGATGGCTTTCCATAAGCCTCATTACTTTTTTTGTTGACTTTCGTAGATCTCTTCCATTTTGGAAAGTCGGTCTAATTTACTTTCAAGCAAACGGTTCTGGTTGGATAGTCTTTGTAACTCCTGCCGTAGTTTTTGCATACCCCATGAGCTTACATTTTCAATGATCGGCTTGTCTTGAGCAATCAAGGGTTCGTATTTTTCCTCTGAATATAATTGTTCAAGTTGTCTTGTCTTATGATCAATTTCTTTCATTTTTACATCTGCCCTCTTTAATTCTTCTTCTAATGCTTCAATGATTGAGTGATCAGGTGTATCCAATGTAATTTTTTTTGAATTTTCAAGCTCTTGAAGAAGGGATTGATTCTGTTTTTTCAAATCTTCGAGTATCCGCTCATTTTCTGAAATCTGCGATCTGAGTGTTTCTGCTTCCTGCATCAGATGTGTTTGTTGTGCAGCTGAATTTTTTTGTTTCAGCATGAGCTGCTGATTCAACAGCGTAAGTTCTTCTATTTCTATAGCCTGTTGTTCCTCTTTTTCTTCAAATTCTTTGATCGTTTCATTACGTTCGTTGAGAGCCTTTTCATTTGCTTCTGTCAGATCATAATATTTCAGTCGCCATTGATCTGACTCTTCTATCTTTTTTTTAACCTCAAGTTTAAGGGCTTCCTCTCCGCCTTTTCTGTTTAGCCATAAAAAACCGGCGGCAAATCCAATGATCAAAAATCCGATCAGAATGAGTACAAATTCCGGTAGGGGAAGATGGATGGCCGTATCAAAAATTCCGATGATCAAGAAATGGATGATTATATTGTAATGATACGAAAAATAAAGTGTATCGCATAGAAATTCTAGGACCCTATTAGGTTGTTACGATGGTGCCTACTTCTTCTCCCGCTACTACTTTTTTGAGATTATCGGGCTTGTTCATGTCAAATACAATGATCGGCAATTTATTTTCCATACAGAGTGTAAAAGCAGTCATATCCATAACGCGAAGGTTTTTAGAAAGGCATTCCTGGAAACTGATGGTTTTGTATTTGGTGGCTTTCGGATCTTTTTCCGGATCAGCCGTATAAATACCATCCACTCTGGTGCCTTTTAATATTACATCAGCATTAATCTCGATCGCACGCAGCGATCCTGCCGTATCTGTGGTAAAATAAGGATTTCCGGTACCGGCTCCAAATATGACAACTCTTCCCTTTTCCAGATGTCTGATCGCTCTTCTTCTGATATAGGGCTCTGCAATTTGTTCCATCTTAATGGCACTTTGCAGACGAGTATATACGCCAATTTTTTCTAGGCTTGCCTGTAGGGCCATCCCATTGATAACCGTTGCGAGCATGCCCATATAATCGCCATGGGCTCTTTCAATACCGGTTTCAGCTTCATTCATACCTCTGTAAATATTACCGCCACCTATCACAACAGCTACTTGTACACCTAAATCTGTGATTTCTTTGATGTCTTGCGCGTACTGGGCAATAACTTTAGGATCCATCCCAAAATTATCTTCACCCATTAATGATTCACCGGAAAGTTTAAGCAGAATTCGTTTGTATCGGGGCAGCATGAAAAAATTATTTACAGACCATTATTGACAGGGCGAAGATATTATTTTAATGTGAAATTATTTCTTCCAATTCTTACATGTAGACATCATTTTGTGCAGTAGCGTTTCTTCAGTAAAAGGCTTGGTAATATAGTCATTAAACCCTTCTTTTAAATAGTATGCAAGCTCTTCCTGTATGGCGTTGGCGGTAACAGCAATAATCGGTAGATCTTTTCCTTTCATCGAACGGATCTTATGCATGGCTTCTATCCCGTCCATTTCCGGCATTTGTATATCCATAAGGATGATATCATAATCATTATCTTCTATCATCCTGCAGGCTTCCACACCATTAAAGGCCATTTCATAATTCAATTCATTATTGTTGAAAATGATTTGCATCAGTACCCTATTGAACTGATTGTCTTCTGCTACCAGGATCCTACATTTTTTTAGTTTTTCTTTATCAATGATTATTTTTTCAGGAATTTTTTCTTTGGGGATAGTCAGATTTATTTCAACCGGAATATTCACGAATACTTTTGTGCCTTTATGTTTCTCACTCTCTATTTCTATCATGCCCCCCATCATTTTTATCAATTCATGAGTAATGGTCAATCCCAGACCGCTACCACCGAATTTTCGCTGAAAGGATTCATCTTCCTGAGAGAAATCCTGAAATAGTCTTTTCTTCATGTCCTCACTAATACCTATCCCCGTATCTTCACACAGGAAAGAAATATGTAAGTTTTCGTCAGAACTGCCGGCAACCTTACAGATAAGCCGCACCGATCCTTTCTCGGTAAACTTGATGGCATTGCCCAGAATATTGATCAGTACCTGTCGGAGCCTAACGGGATCTCCGTATACGATCTTATCCAGTGCGGGATCAAAGATTAATTCATATTGAAGATTTTTCTCTTTAGCGTAGGCTTGCAGTAGTTGATAAACGCTGCTTACCATATGTTTCAGGTCAAATGCCACATGCTCAAGTTTCATTTTTCCTTCCTCCATTCTGGAAACATCCAGGATGTCATTAATGATATTGAGCAATACCTTAGCAGAATCGTTTACCAGTTGCATCTGTTCTTTATGCTTTGTTTCCGTCATCGTTTGCATGATCTGTTCGCCCACACCCATAATGGCATGAAGTGGTGTTCTGATCTCATGACTGATATTAGCCAGGAAGCGGCGCTTGACTCTTAAACTTGCTTCGGCCTGATCCTTGGCTTTAGCCAGATGTATTTCTGCTTCTTTCTTTTCAGTGATCAAATTTCGGATAGCCAAATACTGCGTAATGGCTCCTGCCTTATCATAAATCGGGTTGATCACAGTATCCACCCAAAATATGGAACCACTTTTGGTTTTATTGCACACCTCACCCCGCCAGGTTTTCCCTTTCGTAACAGTTTCCCATAAATCTTTCCAGAAGTCATCATTATGATACCCTGAAGTGATGATACTGTGATTATGACCAATCAGCTCCTCTTCAGTATAGCCGGAAGCTTCACAGAACATCTTATTTGCACTGATTATTTTTCCGCTCAAGTCTGTTACTGATACTATGGCGCTATTGTTTAATGCCTTTAGTAAGGCATCTTTTTCCGCCAAGGTTTCCTTCAGCCTTTCTTCCATCGATTTTTTTTGCTGTGCATTTTTTTTACTTTGAATAATAGCGCCTAATAATTCGATGAAAAATGCAAGCTCTTGGACATCTTTTTCAGTATATCCTCCGGATTTATTGGCTAAGCCTATGAGTCCAACCAGTTCTCCATCAGATAAAATCACCGGTATACCCAAGAATGCATTTAAAGCCGGATGCCCGTGGGGTATTCCTCCTCGTTTAGGATGCGTGGAAGGTTCATTGGTAATGACAGGCGCTTTCGAAACCATGGCATATCCGAACAGTGTATTGAGGTTCCTGAATTCCATTCCGGTAGGCGCATGTTCGTTGTAAAAATCACTGGTTTCTTTATTCCACGATATATTGGTAATGGCAAATGTTTTGAGATAGGGGGCTCCATTTTCATAAAATACTTCTCCCATGAATCCGTACTCACTTTCTGTAACAATAAGCAGCTGGGTTAGTACATTATTAAAATATTCATTGGCATTGGTTTGAGTGAGGTAATTTTCGCTGAGCTTCTGCGTAAGTTCAAAAACTCGTCTTCGTTTCATTTCTTCTGTAATATCATGAATAGTCAGAAGTGAATATCCGATATTATGATCTCTGCTCACTTCCCACAAAAAATATTTCCGGAAATGATTACTGAAAGAGGTTTCTACTTTGTTTTGGGAAGGATCAATAAGTAATTTCTCAATGGCCCAATATTCTCTGTCATCCAAA
>JBKCGY010000074.1:0-5061 GCA_046303015.1 Bacteroidota bacterium
AATTGAAGAAAACAACATAATTTTTGTACTTATGACTACAACAACATATCTGGTTCTTGCGGCAGTGGCGCTGATATTCGTTGTCATTTTTCAGATTGCGAAGGCAAGCGAGTATGTGAGCATATTGAACGGAGAAGAGAAATCGAACAAACAAAGCAACCGCATCAACGGATTTTTATTGCTTGGATTCATGATCCTTGGTTTTGCAGGTGTGTGGTGGTGCAACAAAGAGCTGTATGGTTCTACTTTGTTTCCTCAAGGTTCTGCTTCCGTTGAAGGAGAGCGCATCGATGAGATGTTCATGATTACAACTGCTATCACCGGATTGGTGTTTGTTATCACGCAATTCCTCTTATTTTATTTTGCGTGGAAGTATCAGGCGAAAGAAGGAAGAAAAGTATTTTACTTTCCTCATAACAATAAACTTGAGTTGATCTGGACCGTAGTTCCTGCGATTTTCTTAACGGTACTTGTTGTGTTTGGATTAAGATTCTGGTTCCGTATTACGTCAGACGCACCCAAAGGTGCCATGACCGTAGAGATCATAGGAAAGCAGTTTGGATGGATCATGCGCTATCCCGGTAAGGATAACACGTTTGGAAAAACTTATTTTAAGGTGATCAGTGATGAAGCGAATAATTCTCTGGGACAGATATGGCAGGATAACGAAACTTTAAAACTGAAAGCTGATCCGGCCAATTACGATGATATTGTAACAACACAAACCATGTATATCGTAAAGGGTCGTCCTGTAAAATTGATCATTGGCAGTCGTGATGTGATCCATGATGTAGGATTAAATCATTTTCGTTTGAAAATGGATGCAGTTCCCGGTATTCCAACAACATTGTGGTTTACGCCTAAGTACACGACAAAAGAAATGAAAGAGCGTACGGGTAATCCTGATTTTGTGTATGAGATCTCTTGCGATCAGATGTGCGGTAATGGACATTATAGTATGAAAGGAATTATTGAGGTGGTAACGCAGGAAGAGTTCGATGCATGGATCGCCAAGCAAAAACCGAATTATTATGTTGCCTTTCCTGATAAGGATCCCTCCACTCAGGCAGCAGCTAAGGATTCTGTGGCGGCAAAAACAGTTGCTGTTGTTAATTAAGAATTAATAATTGCATTAAGTCACGAACAACGAAAATCGATAAACGAACAACGAAAAAATACAATGAGCATGGAAACTACACAATCACATGTTGTAACTGTTCCGCACGAGGCGCACGACGAAACACATCATGGTCATCACCACCATGAAACGTTTCTCACAAAGTATGTATTCAGTCAGGATCATAAAACCATTGCCAAACAGTTTTTGATCACAGGTATGTTCTGGGCCTTGCTCGGAGGTTTATTCTCTGTGATCTTCCGTTTGCAACTCGGGTATCCCGATGCTAAATTTCCCTGGATGGAAGACTTGCTCGGAGAATGGGCAAGAGGCGGACAATTACAGGCAGAAGCCTATTATGCGCTGGTTACCATGCACGGAACCGTACTGGTGTTCTTTGTATTAACAGCGGGATTGAGTGGAACATTCTCCAACTTTCTGATTCCTTTACAAGTGGGTGCAAGAGATATGG
The DNA here is from genome assembly GCA_046303015.1 of Bacteroidota bacterium. Lineage (GTDB taxonomy): Bacteria > Bacteroidota > Bacteroidia > Chitinophagales > Chitinophagaceae > Lacibacter. The sequence goes on from JBKCGY010000074.1 coordinate 1,590, forward strand.
CTTCACCCTTTATGAATATGTTGTCTTACTGGTTCTTCTTTGTGGCAAGTATTGTAATGCTCAGTTCTTTATTTGTTCAAACAGGACCTTTCAGTGGCGGATGGACTGCTTATCCTCCTTTAAGCGCATTGGGACAAGCCTCTCCCGGTTCTAAGGTGGGCATGGATCTCTGGCTGGTGTCGATGGCATTGTTCGTGGTATCTTCTTTGCTTGGCGGTTTGAATTATATCGTAACGGTATTGAACATGCGTACTAAAGGGATGAGCATGACGCGTATGCCACTTACAATCTGGGCCTTCTTCTTTACAGCCGTATTGGGGGTTCTTTCTTTCCCTGTATTATTTTCAGGATTTATCCTGTTGATTTTCGATCGTCATTTTGGAACCAGTTTTTATCTGAGTGATATTTATATTAATGGACAGGCATTGCCCAATGAAGGGGGTAGTGCGATATTGTATCAACACTTGTTCTGGTTCTTAGGACATCCCGAAGTATATATCATTCTTTTACCTGCGATGGGAATGGTGTCCGAAATTCTTTCCGTGAACAGTCGCAAGCCGATCTTCGGTTATATGGCGATGGTGGGATCTCTGTTTGCGATTGCGATCCTGGCCTTCCTGGTATGGGCACACCACATGTTTGTGACCGGATTGAATCCTTTCCTTGGTGCGTTCTTTGTATTGTTGACGCTCTTGATTGCGGTGCCTTCGGCTATTAAAGTGTTCAACTGGATTACAACAATCTGGAGAGGTAATTTAAGATTTACTCCGGCAATGTTGTTTGCCTTAGGATTTGTAAGTCTCTTTATTTCCGGTGGATTGACCGGTATATTCCTTGGAAACTCTGCGCTGGATATTCATTTACATGATACCTATTTTGTAATTGCCCACTTCCACATTGTAATGGGTGTGGCATCTATGTTTGGCATGTTTGCCGGTATTTACCATTGGTATCCGAAAATGTATGGACGCTATTTGAATAATACATTAGGATATGTGCATTTCTGGGTAACAATGATCGGAGCGTATCTCATCTTCTGGCCTATGCACTACGAAGGTTTAGCGGGTATGCCTCGCCGTTATTATAAGTTTGATATCTGGGAGTCTTTCAAACATTTCGGATCACTTAACCAGTTCATCAGTATTGTATCTATTATTGTGTTCTTGGTACAGATCCTGTTTTTGATCAACTTCTTCTACAGTATCTGGAAAGGTAGAAAAGTTACCACACAGAATCCTTGGGGTGCTAATACATTGGAGTGGACAACGCCTATCAATCCCGGACATGGTAACTGGGAGGGAGATATTCCTGAGGTGCATCGCTGGGCATATGATTACGGAAAAGACGGAAAAGAATATATTTCTCAAACCACTCCTGTTGCTGCAGACGAAAGCAGACACTAATGAGTGATTTGAAAGATGATAGTAATGTGCAGAAGGGTTCACTTTCTTTGACATGGGTGAGCAGGTTGAAAGATTATGTTCAACTGATCAAATTCACCCTAAGTTTTACGGTGGTATTCAGCAGTGTGATATCATATATGTTGGTGCCTTGTGTTACTGAATATGATCTTGTGCGGATCCTTTTGTTACTGACGGGAGGGATGCTGGTTACCGGAAGTGCGAATGCCATCAATCAGATCACAGAAGCCGATACGGATGCGTTGATGAAACGAACCGCATCACGACCTGTTGCTTCAGGGAGAATGAGTAAAACAGAAGCCGGTGTATTTGCATTTTTATCCGGATTGATTGGTTCTTTGATATTAGGTTATTATTTCAGTGGATATGCAGCAGGCTTAGCTTTGTTGAGTCTGTTTATCTATGCATTTATCTACACGCCGATGAAAAAAGTAAATTCATCTGCAGTATTGATAGGTGCATTACCCGGCGCATTGCCTTGCTTGATCGGTTGGGCAGCGGCCTATCACTGTGATGGTTTTTCCTGGACGGGAGGATGGGTTTTGTTTGCGATTCAGTTCTTGTGGCAGTTTCCACATTTCTGGGCGATCGCCTGGGTAGCACATGGAGATTATAGCAAGGCAGGATTCAAACTGCTTCCTTCACAACAGGGACCCACAAAATTTACCGCGTTGCAAACCGTGGTATATGCGATGGCGATGATTCCGGTTGGATTTCTTCCCTACTTGTTGGGAATGACCGGATCGGTAAGTATGTGGATTTTGCTGGCAGCCAATATTTTCATCGTCATACAATGTATAAGATTGTATGTATCTATGGATGTAAAGAAAGCCAGATATGTAATGTTTAGCAGTTATTTGTATTTGCCTGTAGTCTTATTGGCTATGCTGGCAGATAAAGCAGATAAAATATAAAGAACAGATGGAGGAGGTTATGAGTCAAAAAAATCAGAAAATACATCCACATAAGTTTACCCTTTGGGTGGCCATGGGAAGTATTACCATGATGTTTGCAGGCTTTACCAGTGCCTATATTGTCAAAAGCAATATGGCGGGTTGGGAACCCGTTCAGATGCCGAATATTTTTTATTTGTCTACTTTCCTGATTTTGTTGAGTAGTGGAACCATATATCTGGCGAAGAGAAAATTTCAGGAAAGAGAGATGGCAAAGTATCGGGTGCTCGTTACCATTACAGCTGCTTTGGGTTTGTTGTTTATGGTTACGCAATACCTTGGGTTCTCTGAACTCTGGGCTCAGAAAATAACTTTTTCTGAAAGCGTTGCCGGTTCTTTTTTTTATGTGATCAGTGGCGTACATGCGTTGCATGTGCTGGGAGGGGTGATCGCGTTGTTGATCATTTTTGCCCGCGCATTCAGTACGAAGAGTCGGTTTTATAGTGCGAATCCCATCGAAGTTGCATCTATCTACTGGCACTTTGTAGATGTATTGTGGTTGTATTTATTTGTATTTTTTATATTGGTTTCTTAATCCTTAATAACAGTTGAATTTTTAAATCAGTTTTCAATGGCACAAGCAGTACCTGCAAATACTAAATGGTGGAACGGTGGTAAGAGTCCGTTCAATGTCGAATACGGGAAGTTGATGATGTGGTATTTTCTGATGAGTGATGCTTTCACTTTCGGAGCGTTTCTGATCTCTTACGGAACCGTAAGATTTTCAAGTAACTCATGGCCCGATCCTAACCATGTATTTAATTCATTCCCTTTAGCCGGACACGCTAATCTTCCGCTTGTGTTTGTAAGTTTAATGACATTCATCCTCATTGTAAGTTCTGTTACCATGGTGCTTGCTGTACATGAAGGACATAAAGGAAACAAAAAAGGAGTGATCAAGTGGATGGTGTGGACCATTATTGGTGGCGCTGCGTTTCTGGGTTGTCAGGCATGGGAGTGGACGCACTTACATCATCAGGGTGCATGGTGGGGAAGCAATCCTTTTCCTAATATGGACGGAACGGTAGCCTCCAGTAATTTCTCCAATTTCTTTTTTACAATTACCGGCTTTCACGGATTCCATGTATTCTCCGGTGT
>JBKCGY010000075.1:0-10521 GCA_046303015.1 Bacteroidota bacterium
TTTGGTTCATGATTGTAGTTTTTTAATTTTTTTCTTGTGAACATTTATGTTGGAAATTTATCCTGGTCCATGACTGATCAGGATCTGTCTGCCTTATTCGAGCAATATGGCAGCGTAAGCTCTGCAAAAATCCTTAATGACAAATTCTCCGGCCGTAGTAAAGGCTTCGGATTTGTTGAAATGGAAAATTCTGATGAAGCCCTGGCAGCAATCAGCGGCCTGAACGAAACAGAAGTTCAAGGTCGTAAGATCGTTGTAAACGAAGCACAACCGAAACCGGAAGGTGGCGGTGGTTTCAAGAAGCGTAGCTTCGGCGGCAGCGGTGGTGGCGGCGGCGTCCGTAAAGGCGGCGGCGGCGGCGGATACCGTAGCGGCGGCGGCGGCGGATATAACAGAGATTATTAATCCCTTTTAACTCACGCACCTGAATCCATCTTTTTCATAAAAGATGGATTTTTTTTGCCCAATAATAAAGCCGCTTTTAGCGGCTTTATTTATCGTACCTATCTATTATTTGTTCAACTTATTCGCCACTCGCATGAGGTAGTTTGTGCTGGCCTAATTTAGCCTCCATACTCAAAGTAGCATGGGGTACCGCACGAAGACGGGCCTTATCGATCAACTTTCCGGTAATACGACAAATGCCATACGTCTTATTCTCAATTCTCATCAGTGCCTTTTCCAAATGATCTATATAAGTAATCTGGCGACTGGCCATCTGACTTAGTTGCTCACGCTCCATACTCACGCTACCATCTTCCATCGTCATGTATCTTCCATCACCATCATCCCCACCCTGATCATCTTTTCTTGTAATCAGACCCTGTAAATAGACGAGTTCTTTTTTAGCTGCTTCCAGTTTACGAAGAATCAAATCTTTGAACTCCTGCAATTCCGTATCAGAATAACGTACGAGCGGACCTTGTGCAACTTCTTCAGCTCTCTTATCTAATACAGATTTTGTAAAATCAGGCTGATATTTTACAGAGGTGCTAACAGTAGTCTTAACCGGCTTGGCCACAACAGGTTTCTGTTGCTCTTTCACAGCTTTCTTTAAAGCCTTAATGGCTTGCTGTACAGGTGGTTTAATGTCTTTTTGAACAGGAGTAGACACTGCTTTTTTAACCTCTGGCTTGACAGCTGCTTTTACTGGGGCAGGCTTAACAGGTGCCGATTTAATAGGGGCCGCCTTAACTGGGGCCGCCTTTTTTACCGGTACAGCTACTTTTGTCTTTGCAACAGGTTTCGTTGCTGCTTTCTGAACCGGTTTAACCGGCGCCGCTTTCTTTTGTACGGGTTTTGTCGCTTTCTTCACAATTTTCTTTACGGGTTTCGCCACTTTTTTGGGTTTAATTACTGTTGATTTTTTAGGGACAGATTTTTTTACAGGCTTAGCCGGCTTCTTGACTGCCTTCTTAGGCGCAGGTTTGCTCGGTTTTTTGACTGCTTTTTTAGGCGCAGACTTCACTGTTTTGGATGCTTTCTTTTGGGGTGCGGGTTTGGCTGCTTTTTTTTTCGTTGGCATGCTAACCTCCTTTTTTGACTACGTGGATAATAATTTGAGTGTCATTTACCTCAACCTCTACACCCGCAGTCAGATCAGGATCTAACGTTAGGCTGTCCGCTAAAATTTCGGCGCAAATATAGGATTTATATTCACTGATTGATTCAGCAAATTCTCCAGCCCTGCCCAACCTTACGTCAATACGGTCGGTTAAAGCAAACCCGCTTTCTTTCCTAATTTTCTGAATACGGTTTACCAACTCTCTTGCATTCCCCTCATGCATCAACTTGTCAGTAACCGTAATATCCAGCGCCACTGTTACCTTTCCATTGGATGCGACCAACCAACCGGGTACATCTTCACTTACAATCGATACTTCGGCCTGGAGGATCTCAATGGATTGATCTCCAATATTAAGATGAATATTTCCATTTCTTTCCAAATGTGCAATTTCTTCCTGTGAAAGCTTAGTCAATGCATCAGCTACGGATTTCATATTAGCCCCCAGCTTTTTGCCTAACGCTTTAAAATCGGGCTTAACTGATTTTTTAATAAACGTATTGTCAGGACTGAGATAATCGATCTCTTTTACATTTACCTCTGATTTGATTAGCTCCTCTACTTTGAGCAACTGACCCTTCATACTTTCATCCAATATCGGAATCAATACTTTCTGTAAAGGCTGACGAACTTTGATATTTACTTTTTTCCGGATGGATAATACCAGCGAACAAACATCCTGGGCCAACATCATACGCTCTTCCAATGCGACATCAATACGAGCCGGATTACTTATCGGAAAATCGCTGTGATGGACAGACGAGGTGTTGATCTTACCGGTTACTTTATTCAATTCACTGAAGATCGTTTCACTGAAAAATGGGGCAATAGGTGCAATCATACGCATCAATGTATCCATGCACTCATACAAGGTCTGATAGGCGCTGATCTTATCTTGTTCATATTCCCCTTTCCAGAATCTTCTTCTGCACAAACGAACATACCAGTTACTCAACTCCCTATCTACAAACTCTTCCATCAATCGGCCTGCCTGAGTTGGTTCATAATCATCCATTTCTTTATTGACACGATCAATCAGTGTGTGTAAAGAAGAAAGGATCCAGCGATCAATCTCGGGTCTTTCTTCCAGCGGAATTTCCTTTTCAGAAAACACAAACCCATCTACATTGGCATACAATGCGAAAAACTGATAGGTATTATAGAGCGTTCCAAAAAACTTACGCTGTACTTCTTTGATCCCTTCAATATCAAATTTCAGATTATCCCACGGAGAAGCATTCGTAATCAGATACCATCGGGTAGCATCGGCACCATATTTGGAAATGGTATCAAAAGGATCGACTACATTTCCTAAACGCTTACTCATCTTGTTGCCATTCTTATCTAACACCAGTCCGTTACTCACCACGGTCTTATAGGCAATGTTCTCATACATTAAAGAACTGATCGCATGCAAAGTATAGAACCAACCACGCGTCTGATCCACTCCCTCTGCAATAAAATCAGCAGGGAATAAGTCTTCGAAATGATCCACTCCTTTCGGAAGTTTAAAAGGATATTTTTCACCTTTACGTACTTTCTCATGATCCAGCCCCCACTGTGCATAAGGCATCGCACCACTGTCGAACCAGACATCAATAAGATCCGGTACTCGTTTCATGGGTTTGCCGGAAGGACTCACTAATATGATTTCATCTACATAAGGCTTATGAAGATCGGAAGTAATTTTTTCTATATACGCTTCTGCTGTTTCTACTCCTTTCATCCCTTTTTCAAAAGACATGATGCCTTTATCAATAGATTCCTTACATGCCTTACGCAATTCTTCTATTGTACCAATACATAGTTCTTCTTCCCCGTCTTCTGTTTGCCAGATGGGTAAGGGGGTGCCCCAGAAACGACTTCTGCTCAGATTCCAATCCACCATATTCTCCAACCAGTTGCCAAATCTTCCTTCTCCCGTAGCCGGCGGTTTCCAGTTGATGGTTTTATTCAAGGCCACCATCTTATCTTTCAATGCCGTTGTACGAATAAACCAGGCATCCAGCGGGTAATACAAGATGGGCTTATCCGTTCTCCAGCAATGCGGATAACTGTGTTCATATTTCTCAACTTTGAAAGCCCTGTTTTCTTTTTTCAGTTTTACACAGATGTCTACATTCACATCTGCATATTCTTTTTCATCCTTGTAATTCTTGACATAACGATGACTGAATTCTCCAAGTCCGTCCACAAACTTACCCTCTCTGTCTACCATCGTCAATATACCTATGCCATATTTCTTGCCTACTTTATAGTCATCGGCTCCGAAAGCAGGTGCCGTATGTACGATGCCAGTACCATCCTGTGTAGTCACAAAATCTCCAAGTAAAATGCGGAAAGGTTTTGCATCAGGTGTAACAGACTGAATCGCATCAAGATGATTGGCTTTATATGGAAGCAGTTGTTCATATTCAATATCCTCAAGCTGACTTCCCTTAAAAGATGCTAATATTTTCCAGGGAATATTTTTTTGCCCGGGTGTAAAGGCCTCAAAATCTGCATTCTCATCTTCTGCTTTCAGATAATGATTGATTAATGCTGTTGCCAATATCACATGCACCTCCTGAAAAGTGTATGGATTGAATGTTTGCACCAACGCATAATCAATATCCGGCCCAACGGTCAATCCCAGATTGCTCGGCAATGTCCAGGGTGTGGTTGTCCATGCAAGGAAAAACACTTCTTTCCCTCCGCTTACCTGATAAAGCAAAGCACTCTTATCGTTATCCACTGCTTTGAACATCACCGTAGCACTGGTATCCTTTACATTCTTGTAAGTGCCAGGCTGATTGAGTTCATGCGAACTGAGACCGGTACCCGCAGCGGGGGAATAGGGCTGAATGCTGATGCTCTTATAGAGAAACCCTTTTTTATAAAATTGTTGCAATAACCACCATAAGGTTTCAATGTATTCATTATGATAGGTAACATAAGGATCATTCAGATCTACCCAATAACCCATCTTTTTAGTGATATCATCCCATTTATCTTTGAAGCGAACTACTGCTTCGCGGCATTTAGCATTATATTCTTCAATGGTAATTTTGGTGCCGATATCTTCTTTGGTAATACCCAGTTCTTTTTCTACGCCAAGTTCAATGGGCAATCCATGGGTATCCCATCCGGCCTTACGGCTAACCTTAAAGCCTTTCATGGTTTTATAGCGACATACCAGGTCTTTCAAGGTACGAGAAATAACATGATGGATGCCCGGCATTCCGTTGGCACTGGGCGGACCTTCATAAAACACAAATGGTTTTGCCTCTGCTCTGAGTTCCACACTTTTTTCAAATGTATGCTGCTGCTCCCAACGGCGGAGGATGTCCTTTTCAATTTCAGGCAGATTCAACTGACTGAATTCCTTGTACTTCAAACTCATATGAAATGCTTATACCCTATAAAATTAAGGTAGCAAAGGTAGGAAAGTCGGTGCGTAAGCGTGCATAAAAAAGCCCGGCGAAGCCGGGCTGTGCAAACACTTACAGAAAATTGGGCGAACCGTTTTTCTGATAAAAATATCTCAATGTGTATTTGATCTTGGTAGGTCTTGTCGGCGGCACAACAGGATTGCCATTATTGTCAGCCGGATCGGCCTTAAGGATTTCCATTTTAGCGTATCGGGAATTAGCTGTTACAAATAAAAATGTTTTACCGGCAATCGGACTGAATTGACGCGTAACAGAATTATAGGTATACCACTCAAATCCTTTGATCGCTTTTTGAGCAGCACTGGTGTCCTGCTTATAACCGGGAAGCGCACCTGAAATTACTTCAGTATAAGGTTGATTCAATATCTGAACATAAGCATTACCGGGACCACTGGCTCTGCTATTAACGATAAAGGTTTCGAAACGCAAAGCAAAATCCCATTTTAATGAATTCGAATCTGAGGCAGGCACTTCTTTTCCATCAGCAAAACTGAAAAAAGTATAATTGCCTCCTGCTGGATTTCCGTTTACCAAAAACTCGATGGTTTTATCCCCCGATACCGACGCTGCCGTTTCCTCTTTGGAGCAGGATGTAAAACCCAGTAATAAGATAATTGCACTTAGATAATAGATCTGTTTCATTGTGATTTTGTTTTATGTGATAATTGTATTTGCATGGAAAGAAACCAGTTGATGCCTGGTATATTCGGCATCCATCTGGCATTGATCTGATTGAAAAGATTATTGACACCCACTTGTGCGGATATTTTTTGATTGATTTTTTTACCAACCGTTGTATTTACCTGGAAAAAATAAGGCGCAAATTCATCATCCATATTGGCAAAGCCATTGCCATCAAGATCCAGTACGCCAAAACGGCTTCGATAAATGCAGCGCAGTGAAGCATTCCAGCCGGTTGCCTCATGATTATAAAAAACTTTACAATGAGCCAGATGTTTGCTGCGGTTCAACAACCCAGAATAGTCTGACATTTTCATGCGGCGGGCACTACCCAATACCTCATCTCTGCCAAAGACTTCTCCTCGCTCAATTTTTTGGATCAGGTCCTTATCTCCTGTAATGAGATATTGATAGCCGGCAGCGATCTCAATATTTTTGAAAGTATATCGTACACCCGTTTCAATTCCTTGGGTAAAACTGCGATTAATGTTGAGATAACTGAATACAGGGGTGCCATTATTATTTGTAGCAACCGGCAGATAATTGATCAGATTATCAATATCATTCCTGAATAGGTTCACGTCTACATGCAGATGAAAAGGAAACCGATAGGTAAGTCCAAGATTCATACCTGTTGAGGTTTCCGGCCTGAGGGAACGAATGGAATAAGCAGCAGGCAAAACGGCTGCAATTAAGCCTTCCTGTAGTTGGCTTTCCAATGATGAAACTGAAAACTCATTAGCACCAAAAATACTATACCCATCTCCTGCAATATTGGTAAAATTCAAATACAATTGCCTGAAGTCGGGTGCTTTAAATCCCCTTCCTGCCGAAGCAGAAATGCCCAGTGCTTTTAAAGGTTTGTATGAAAGCGATATCTTAGGACTGATGCTGGGCTCAAAGGAAGTGTTATAATCATAACGAATCCCTTGTATCAGAATTATTTTTTTACCTATGGAAGCTTCCAATTGCGTAAAAGTATGCCAGGCATTTTGTTCCTGTCTGTCTTTATATCTTGTCGTAGCAATCGTATTCTTAGTAAATCCTCCACCCAGTGTGAGTTGCATGGATTTACTAAGAGTAATATCCGTTTGATTTTCCGCACGATAAAAACCCTGCTTGAAATCATCAAAATAATAAGAGGACTTATCCGATAACAATTCAAGATCCTGTGTAAACCGATATTCACTCATCACTAATCGCAACTGCGTACTTGTCCTTTCATTGAACTTATGTGTAAGCACCGGATTCATGTAAAAGTCGGATACCACACCCTTCCCGCCAACATTGATGTCCTTACTGTTTACAGCATAATAACTCTCTTGCTCAGACTGAAAAAAACGATTACTGATGGTGAGTTTTGTGTGAGGAGATAAGCTGAACCAGATTTTTGCTTGTGCCGTAAGATTACGAAAAGGATCCTGTGTTTTCTCAATACGGCTTGGGTCCAGATCATATCCTTGGCTGCTATTGAAGTTTCCAAAATAATATATGCCGGAAGATTTATCTGCAAAGCTGCCACTTGCCACTATATCTGACTGGCCAAACGAACCCGTCCTCAAACTGAAACGATTCGTCTTACCCTGTACGGGTTCAGTAATAATATTTACAACCCCGCCCATAGCTTCACTACCATAGAGACTAGAAGAGGGCCCTCTTACGATTTCAATTTTACGGATATTCCCAACGGCAAATCGGGAAAGATCCATCACACCGCCCTGTCTTCCAATTAAAGGCTCTCCATCTAAAAGTATGATGGTATGGTCCGGAGAAAGTCCCTGCATCTGAATGCCATTGCCAAATACTCCGCCACCAACCGCATTACTGCCCGTACCACCGGTTACGATTAATCCTGTTTGCTCCTGCAAAATATCATTAAGACGCAGAGATCCCGACTGCTGAATTGTTTTTTGAGAAATCAGAGTAACCGGCACGCCTACATTACCCAACTTTCTCTCCGTACGGGTAGCCGTAATAACTACTTCCTGTAAATTTTGCGAAAACAAACTGTCGCGTTTGTCACCCTGAGCAAATAAGGAGAATGCATTACAAAAAGCAATAATAAACAGAGGTATGGTCTGATATATCCTCATCCGGCTGCAAAATTGCATGAATCCTTTCTGAGCTTTGTCATGGAAGCGTCATATTTTGAAAGCCATATTGCCTTTTGATAAATTCCTCTTTTTACATTCAATTGGGTACTTTTGTATGGGTGACATGAAATAATATATTGTATATGACTGAAAGCAAAAGACAAAAGCAGGTAGCAGGCGTTTTACATGAAGAAATAACGGCCATATTTACCCGAATGGGGTTGAATATGATTGAAGGATGTCTGGTATCCATTTCTTCTGTGAAAGTCACCCCTGATCTCCTCGAAGCCAGAATATACCTGAGTTTATTCCCGCCTGACAAAGCAGAGATCATACTCAAAAGGATCGAAGATGCCGCTCATGAGATCAAAAGAACGCTTGCCAATAAAGTAAAGCACCAATTACGCAGAATGCCTGATGTTAAATATTTTATTGATGACACCTTGGAGCAGGTATTTAAGTTGGAAAAATTGTTTGAGCAAATTCACAATGAAGACCCCAACAAAACTGAAGGATAAGATCCGATGTCAAATTCAAACAAGTATTTGCTGCCGCTGCATACATTATTTACCTGGCGTTATTTCAAAGCCAAACGATCGGTACAGGCCATTACTATCATTGCACGTATTACCGGAATTTCCATTGCCGTAGGAACGGCAGCACTCCTAATTGTACTTAGCATTTTCAATGGTTTTGAGGGTCTGGTAAAAGATTTGTATGCCTCTTTTTATCCGGATATTCGCATCACGCACAAAAAAATATCTTTCTTTGAAATTGACAGTCTGCAAGTTTCCCGAATCCGCACCATAAATGGCATTAAGCAAATCAGCCTAACCACTGAATCCAACGCTATCTTCCTGTATGAAAATAACAGAGTAAACCTGGTTTTAAAAGGTGTGGATGAAAATTATGGGGAGGTATCGGGTCTACCCGACAAAATGATCAAGGGAAATTTCATTACCGGTAATGCAGAACAGCCCTATGTGGTGATCGGCAGTGCCATTGAACATGCGTTGCAATTACAAACCGATAGATCACTGGTTCCCGTTACCGCATATCTCCCCAAAAAAAATGCGGCCATAACCGGTAACCCAATGGAAGCAATCAGCACTTTCAATATATATCCTTCCGGAGCCTTCTCTATTCAGCAGGAATTTGACAACCGATATGCCATCACGGATATTTCCATCATTCAACAAATGCTGGGGGTAAGTCAGCAATCATACTCAGGCCTGGAAATAAAATTACAGCCCCACGCAGATCAAGATCAGATCATTCAATCATTACAAAGTTTATTGGGAGCTCAATACGAAATTGAAGATCGTTACCAACAGAACAGGACACTATATACCATCATGCAGTCGGAAAAATGGGTAATATTCGGTATTCTGAGTTTTATCCTTATCCTTGCTTCTTTCAATATGATCGGAACACTTACCTTGATGATACTGGAAAAAGAAAAAGACATTCAGATATTGAAATCATTAGGAGCAAAGGAATCTTTCATTCTCAACATCTTTATGGGTGAAAGTTTATTGCTTGGATTAAGTGGTGGATTGGCTGGATTTTTGATTGCCTGGATCTTTTGTTTTTTGCAAGAAACATTCCATCTGATTCCACTCCAGGGCTCTTTTGTAATTAATTACTATCCTGTTGATATGAAAGTATCAGATGTGTTGCTCGTAATGGCAACCATTACCTGTATTGCTTTTTCAGCAGGCATCTATCCCGCCTGGAAAGCATCGAAAAAAAATCTTTCATTAAAAGGACATTAATAATCACCCAAAGGGGTTTCCGGAAGTTGCTGCAAAGCACTCGCCAACTGTGCATCATTCGGTGCAATGCCATGCCACTCATGCGTACCTTCCATGAAATCAATTCCTTTACCCATGGCTGTTTTCATGAGATGAGCAACCGGCTTGCCTTTTCCGGTAAGTGATTTTTCATGATCCAATGCCTGTAGCACCTGCTCCATATTGTTGCCATCCTCCGTAATGATAACCTCCCAGTCAAAGGCCTCAAACTTAGCCTTTAAATCTCCCAAATTCATAACCTGATGGGTGGAGCCATCGATTTGCTGACCGTTCCAGTCGACTGTAGCGATCAGGTTATCTACTTTATGATGGGCTGCAAACATAACGGCTTCCCAAATCTGACCTTCCTGCAATTCACCATCACCATGCAATGAGAATACCCATCTGTTATCCTTATTCATTTTTTTGGCTAATGCGACACCGGCCGCTACACTTAAACCTTGTCCTAAAGACCCTGCTGCCATACGTACACCAGGCAGATGTTCATGGGTAGCCGGATGGCCTTGCAAACGCGAGTTGATCCTTCTGAAGGTAGATAATTCCGATGTATCAAAATATCCGCTACGAGCCAGCGTAGCATAAAAAACAGGACTAATATGTCCGTTGGATAAAATAAACACGTCTTCTCCAACCCCATCCATATTAAAAGAGGGGTCATGCTTCATAACGGAGAAATAAAGAGCCGTAAAGAATTCAGTACAGCCTAAGGATCCTCCGGGGTGTCCGCTTTGACATCCATGAACCATTCTTACAATATCTCTTCTGATTTGACGGGCAATGTCTGTTATTGGTATCATAATAAAATAATCGCAAAACTAATGGCAAAAAACACAATAAATACAGAATTATTTTTAAAAATGATCATCTTCATGATTTACTATCGGATATAATAGGCAATCATGCAAAATAAAGCACCTATATTTGTATCCATCCCATAT
>JBKCGY010000076.1:0-2461 GCA_046303015.1 Bacteroidota bacterium
CAGGAAAACAACAAACATATTTTATTTTGGACTACGGCAGCAGAGGAGCAAACAGCTTTCTTTGGTATTGAACGTAGTGCAGATGCTGTTCATTTTAAAAGTATAGGTACAGTGCCTGCGACGGGCAATCAAGATAGCCGAATGCAATATCGTTTTACAGATGAGCACCCTCTTCCAAAAAACAATTATTATCGATTGAAGATGATGGATTTGGATGGTGAGTTTACCTATTCTCCTGTTATATTATTAAAGCGTTATGTATCAGGTGTGGGTATTGCTGTATTCCCGAATCCGACCGTACAGTCCGTTAATATCATTATGCAAAAGACAAATGCTGAGACAACAGGCTATGCTCAATTGACTGATATAAACGGTAAAGTATTACAACAAAAACAGTGGGGTGCAAACGATAGGATGAATGTAACATTTAATCTGGACGCATATAGTTCAGGAATCTATCTTATTCGTATGATGATAGATGGAGAGTTGTCTGTTTGGAAAGTGATGAAGCAATAATATCGACAGATGAGTATTATATTGAAACCTGTCCGGGAAAAGGCGTAAGTACAAGATGCGCTACTACGATGAATAAGGAATAATTACTCTTTCACCATAGTTTTGCCAACCTATCATAAAAACAAAACCCCGACATTCGTCGGGGTTTTTATCTGGCTTCTTAATTTTTTACTTTCTTACGTTTTCGTTGGGTAAGGAAGCCATAGTTTTCATAAGGATGGATCTAAAACGGGCTCAGTTTTTAATTAGGGTATTGGATTTCGTTACCTGTTTCAGTAACATGATGTAAAAGTATAGTGGCTTTTCTACGCTTGCAAACATTTTCAACGCCTTTCTGCATAAATAAGGGTTTACGATAAGTGGCATATGGCATAAATGCCGATTTATACAAGCATTTGCCTAGTAAATTATCATACAAGTACCTTGTAAAATAACTTTGAATACGTAAGCAAAGTTCTCATCATCCATAATCCTGAACAATGATAAACCAAAGTTTTTTGACGCGCATTGTATACATACTTCTTTTCCTCTCTATTACATTCTTTTCTTTTGAAGTAGAGGCTCAAATTAGAGGGTGTACTGATCCTTTGGCGAACAATTACAATATTGCGGCTGCATTGAATGACGGAAGCTGTACGTATAATGCAACTACTATTAATGTATCAGGCAGTGTGCCGCTTCCTGTGCAAATGAAAGGCACCTCCGGATTAATCTGGATGAATGATAAGTTATGGACACAAAATAATTTCAACGATATTAATTTATATGCGTTTGATCCTACTCAGACTAACAATTATCAAACCTTGTCGGCTACGGGTACTATCAATGTAGACTGGGAAGAGATGACTCAGGATGAGCAATATATTTATATTGGTGATTTTGGAAATAATGTAAATGGCAATCGCACCAACCTCCAGATTTTGCGCATCAGTAAAAACACATTATTTCAAGGACTATTAAAGGTGGATACCATCCGTTTTAGTTATAGTACACAAACAAACTTTTCGGCAACAGGTACCAATAAAACAAATTATGACTGTGAGGCTTTTGTAGTAAGTAAAGACAGCATTTATCTTTTTACCAAAGAGTGGTTGACCAATAAGACAAGTGTGTATCGGATGCCCAAAACAATCGGCAACCATAGCGCTGCATTGATAACTTCATTTGATGTGCAGGGTTTGATTACAGGAGCTGTTATGCTGGAATCAAAACGACTGATGATATTATCAGGCTATAGCAGTACGCTTCAGCCTTTTTTGTATTTGTTATATGATTACCCCGGGTATCGTTTTTTTGAAGGCAACAAAAGAAAAATCAATTTGAATTTGCCTTTTCATCAGGTGGAAGCCATTACTACGCAAGACGGCATTAACTATCACATTACGAACGAGGCTGTGATGCAGTCGTTTATCAACGTACCGCAGCAGTTGCATCAGCTGAACATAGGTTCTTTTATTGGCGGTTATTTATCAACGACGTCGATGCACGATAATTTATATAGCAACAACATTAAGATCTATCCGGTGCCTGCAAGCACGACATTATATGCTGAAGTGCCAGGCAATCATACGGCTGTTCCCTATCGTGTTATTAATGGACAGGGTGCGATTGTTCAGCAAGGCTTATGGAACAAAGCGCAGGGGAATATTGATGTCAGTCGATTACATGCAGGCGCTTACTGGATTGTTTTTACGGCTGATAAGACCTATATCCGTCAGTGGGTAAAGCAATAGGGTTTATAAACTCGCTGTAGTTCACAAAAAAGTTCGTACTTCGCATAAGAAATTTTTTCTATGAACATTGTTATTACCGGCGCATCGCGTGGTATGGGAAAGGCAGTAGCCGCCGCGTTCGCGGCGGCGGGGCACCAAATGTATCTTTTTTCCAGAAATGAAAATAACCTTCATACGACCAAAGCTGATTTAAAAAAATAAATTACCCCATC
>JBKCGY010000077.1:0-4285 GCA_046303015.1 Bacteroidota bacterium
CGTTCAGATATGTCGCGTTAATAACTTTCATTTTTGGCTTTTACTTTATGCTCCTATTGATTTTTTTGCATGTAGGAGATTTATGTAAAACGAAAAACTCATGCCCTTTTTCAGTGATCTGTTTATGATCTTTTTTAATGAACCTTATACTGTCCTTGTGTTTCTTTTCACTTAATGGATTTCTGGTTTTTACTATAGAAATATTAACCAGCTTTCCGTTTTCATATTCTTATACATATTTGCTTCCTTCATCGCCTGATTTCACATGAACATGAACGGGCAGATGATCGTTTGAATAGAATAGAAAAACAAGTTCAAAATATTCATAAATCTTTGGCATAGGTATTTTTTCATTTGGTTAGAATTGGCAAAATTATTGTTTTTTGCAGAAGCGCCCAACCATAGCCAGGGTTTAAACCCCTGGCTATAGGCAAATAATGTTTATATTACTTTCGTTTTAAATCAAATCAACATGTCCATTGCATTAATTACCGGTGCATCATCCGGATTAGGATGGGAGTTTGCCAAAATTCATGCCGCGGCAGGTGGCAATCTGATCCTTGTTGCCCGAAACATCAGTCAACTTGAAAAGCTTAAGACTACCATTCAGCAAGATCATGCCGCTCAAATACATCTTATCCAAAAAGATCTTTCGCAGCACCATGCTGCAGAAGAACTGTATGAATATGTCAAGTCGCAATCATGGGAAGTCGACATATTGATTAATAATGCCGGGTTTGGGTATTATGGCATGTTTATGGAGGAGTCGCTGCAAAAAGACGACGAAATGATGCAGCTTAATATGGTAACACTTACTAAGCTGACCAAATTATTTGGGGGGGATATGGTAAAAAGGGGTAAAGGCCGAATCATGAATGTGGCGTCAACAGCGGCATTTCAGCCCGGACCTACCATGGCGGTGTATTGTGCAACTAAGGCATTTGTGCTTCATTTTACTGAAGCAATATCGAATGAACTGAAAAGAACGGGGGTGACCATTACAGCTTTATGTCCGGGTGCCACCACCAGTGGCTTTCAGGCTGCTGCTGGTATGGAGGAGAGCTTGCTGGTAAAAGGGAGAAATTTACCTACTTCTTATGAGGTGGCTGACTATGGATATAAAGCCATGATGAAAGGACAAACCGTTGCCATTCATGGTTTTATGAATTATCTGATGGCCGTAAGCGTGCGTTTTACCCCTCGTAGTTTGGTGCTGAAGGTGGCGAGGTGGATGATGAGGAAAAAAGTTGAAAGTTTATAAAGTATAAAGAGAGATATCGAGGCTTGCCCAGAAAATATTCTTTCCAAACATTTTAACATAAAAGAATGTTCTTTTTCAAGGCGGTTGGGCAGACTTTGATTAAATTTGTCACCCTTTCAAAACAGTTTCTTTTTTAAAAGAACGCATCATAAGTGAATGAACTACTGACTGCCGGGAATTTGTTTGAACGAACCAAAGAGTAGAATAATAAATGAATCAAGTCAATAATAACACGACCACCAAAAAGAAAACGGAGAAGATTGCCGCAAAATCCGACAAATCAGCGCCCAAATCTGCTGAAAATATTTATTTATACGAAGCCCTTCATCAATATTTCGGATTCGATGCCTTTAAAGGTACCCAGGAAGCGGTAATTGCCAACTTGCTTGCAGGTAAAGACACTTTTGTGATTATGCCTACCGGTGGAGGTAAGAGCTTGTGTTATCAGTTGCCCGCCCTCGTTAGTGAGGGGGTGGCAATCATTGTAAGTCCGCTCATAGCCCTCATGAAAAATCAGGTGGATTTGGTGAGAAGTTACAGCAGCAGGGATAATGTGGCGCATTTTCTCAATTCAACCTTATCCAAAAAAGAAATCAAAGAAGTACAATCGGATCTCAGCGAAGGTCATACCAAGATGTTGTATGTGGCTCCGGAAACAATGACCAAGGAGGATAATATTGAGTTCTTTTCCTCTCTGAAGATTTCATTCTTTGCGGTGGATGAAGCGCATTGTATCAGTGAGTGGGGGCATGATTTCCGACCGGAATATCGACGCCTGCGCGAGATGATGGATCAGATCAATGATAAGATCCCCGTCATCGCACTGACGGCTACGGCGACACCCAAAGTACAGAGTGATATTGTTAAGAATTTAGGTCTGCGCAATCCCGACATCTTTATCTCTTCGTTTAATCGTAATAATCTGTATTATGAGATACAGCCCAAGGTGAAGAAAGAGCAAACGATCAAAAGTATTGTCAAATTCATTTCACAGAATAAAGGGAAAAGCGGCATCATTTATACGCTTAACCGCAAGACCACCGAAGAACTGGCTGATATGTTGATGGCGAATGGTATTAAAGCGGTTGCGTATCATGCCGGACTGGATAGTAAGTTGAGGGCTAACCGCCAGGATCAGTTTTTGAATGAAGATGTGCAGGTCATTGTGGCTACGATAGCATTTGGAATGGGTATTGACAAACCGGATATCCGTTTTGTAATCCATTATAATATTCCGAAGAGTATTGAGAATTATTATCAGGAAACAGGACGTGCCGGTCGGGATGGCATGGAGGGTAAATGTATTTTGTATTATTCGCACAAGGATGTGAGCAAGCTCGAACATCTCATGCGTGATAAGCCACTGAGTGAACGTGAAGTAGGTGCGCAGCTGATTGATGAGACCGTTTCTTTTGCCGAGAGTTCCGTTTGCCGGAGAAAGATATTATTGCATTATTTCGGAGAAGAATATCAGGAAGAGAACTGCGGCTTGTGTGATAATTGTTTACATCCGAAAGAAGCCGTGGAAGCGAAGAGTGAAGCCGTGATTGCTTTACAGGCCATCAAAAAACTGGATGAGCAGTTTGCAGCCCCATATATTATTCCCATTATTGCGGGCAGACTGACTCCTCAGATCAAAATGTACCGGCATGAATCATTGCCCATTTTCGGATCAGGTAAAGAGCAGCCTGAGCATTACTGGAATTCATTGATCCGTCAGTTATTATTAAATGGTTTATTGCAGAAAGATATTGAAGAGTATGGTGTATTGAAGTTTACCAAGGCAGGCGAAACCTTTTTGAAGAAACCCAAATCCTTTCCCATTGTCTTGAATAATTTATATGAAGATGCCAATGAAGATGATGATGAAGGCGTAGAAACCGGCGGAGGAAGTGGTACGGCAGTGGATGAGCAGTTGTTTGACATGTTGAAAGATTTGAGACAAAAGGAAGCCAAGAAAAAATCATTGCCACCTTTTGTAATATTCTTGGAGAATTCGTTGCAGGATATGGCAACTTTGTATCCCACTACTTTGGAGGAGCTGGAAAAATGTCAGGGTGTAAGTAAAGGCAAGGCCCTGCGATATGGGAAGCCATTTATAGAAATGATTGCAGCTTATGTAGAAGAGAATGATATTGTAAAGCCCGAGGAGTTTGTGATGAAATCGGTAGTTAATAAGAGCGGTAATAAAGTATTTCTGATACAGAATATTGACAAGCGCATTCCACTGGAGACGATTGCGAAGAATAAAGGATGGCGGATGGATGAGATGCTGGAGGAAATGGAGACCATTGCAGCGAGTGGCACCAAGTTGAAACTGGATTATGCTATTGATGAGTGGCTGGATGAATACGAGCAGGAGGAGATCATCGATTATTTCAAGACCTGCAGTACCAGTGATTTGAAAATTGCACAGTCCGAGTTGCAGGATGGGGATTACAGCTGGGAGCAATTGAAGATTATGCGCATTAAGTTTTTGAGTGAGTATGGAATGTGAGAAGTTGTTGTTCGTTATTCGTTTATCGTTGTTCTTCACCCTGAACATAAGCGAAGAATCTCATCTTTAAGTCAATATTCAAAAGGCAAAACCCATTGCTGTTCGGGGAAAATTTGAATTTTATGTTTTTAATCTGTTCATCCCTGTAAGCGATGTTGAAGTTGTTAGACCTGTATTAAACACGGAGGCACAGAGTCGCAGAGACACTGAGTATTCAATTTAAAAACGAAATGTGAGGCGCTGGCCAGGCAGAACGCGCGGAGCGATCGGGTCTGCCTAGATTTTTCTTTGGTTACTTTCTTTGTAGCGATGACAAAGAAAGTAACAATAAAACTTTATGGATGATGACTACCATCTTGTGGTTGGAACACTATTAATAATCTAACATTTTTTAACTTTAACCGGAGAGCAATGAGGCAAACCCTAAAAGTTTAATTGGGTTTGACTTTTGAGTTTTCCATAAGAATGAATATAATGTACAGATGATATTTTAATGACATCCCTTAAATTTGCTGCCCGTTTAGATG
>JBKCGY010000078.1:0-13225 GCA_046303015.1 Bacteroidota bacterium
GGATAATGCGTGATGGCAGCTACCTTAAATTTTCGCCGATGCATCTTCACAATTTCTACTAACGTGTTTTTATTAGACGTATAATCACTCATCGCTAATAAAACCAATTTTATGGATGCTAATCTTTTGTATGTCCAGAAGGTCCTGTATGTAGCATCTCCCCATAGTACATTATATCCTTTTTTCTGAAGCATTTCAGCATGATCCTGTTTATAATCAATGCCAACTACTTTACCCGGATACATCTTCTGTAAATAATCATAAGCAGGGCGACCAATACTTCCCATACCTATAATCAGATATTCGGCTTCACCAAAAGAATAAATTTTATTATCCTCTGTCTCATGCCGTTTGTTCATCTTCATGATCAATCGTCGATACTTGTCGAAAAGCGCATGTGCATTAGCATTGTAGGGGGATGCTATCAGAAAAGACAGTGACATCAGGATAGCCATCACCATCAGCCACTCTTGTCCCAGGATACCTGATTCTACAGCAACTACGCCTATGATCAATCCAAATTCACTGAAATGACTCAAGGATAATGAAGCCAGAAAAGAAGCTCGGGCACTTACACCGATTCTTGTGAACAACCACATGAACAGTCCCGACTTGAAGATTAAAATCACCAATAAGATCAAGGCTGTAAAGATGGCGGACCAGCCGGGAATACCCGTGAGACCTATACTCACAAAAAAAGAAATCAGGAAAAAATCTTTGTACTGCATCATACGATCATACAGCTCATCCGCTTTCGGATGTTGTACCATTAGCATACCCATTGCAAGGGCACCCAGATCTGCTTTCAAGCCAAAAGATTTAAATGCAAAAGCGCCGGTAACGAATGCCGCAAAAAAACCAAACACCGTGAGTAGTTCTCCATGGCCTGACTGATCCAGAATCTTATATAACACAAAATGGATAAGATAGAGATAAACCGGAATTATAAAAACCCAAAAAGTAGGCGTGGCACTGGAAGTAAGCGCAAGAAAAAGAACAGCAAAGATATCCTGTATGATCAGGATTCCAATCGCGATCTTCCCGTGATACGAACTCAAATCACCCCGCTCTTCCAATACTTTAGCCGCAAATACCGTACTGGAAAAACTCAATGAAAAAGCGATTAGAAAGCAAGCCTTTATCGAAAGTGAACTGAATAATTTCAATCCGGTGTAGGTAAGTAAAAAGATCAGAAATCCTGCTACGGCAACCGTAATCGCAATGTGCAAAGTTGCGGTTAGCCAAACAGACTTCTTAAATAGCGACTGTACTTTAATTTTTAATCCGATCGTAAATAAAAGGAGCATGATACCCAGGTCGGATAATACGTGCAGCACTTCGCTGATCTTTCCTTGTTGAAGGCCAAAAACATTCAATACGATGCCCGTAAGCAGAAAACCTATCAGTGTAGGCAGTCCGATTCGTTTCGCCAGTAAGCCACTGAAAAAAGCAATACTCAACCACAAGGCATCTGTTAGATAAAGTTCCATCCTGGCAAAAATGATATTTCTAAAATTAAGATGCATTATTTGTCCTGCAAAACATTACTTAAAAAGAAATAATTTCATTTATTGTCACTCAGTAGTAATAATTTTATATTCATATGTATCTTTTTTATGGTTTTAATTGTCATAAGTGATGCCCTTAAAATATTTATCCCAGTTGGTATCGAACTTTTGTTATGGGTATTTCATATGTATAGATCCTATCTGATCGTATTCTTGGGTGTTTTTTTGCTTTCGGCTTGTGTACATACAAAAAAGCTTAATCATTCATTACTGAAGCAGATCAGAAAAGATAGCGCTCTCCGTTCTGCTCATTGGGGTATAGCTGTATGGGATGCAGAAAAAAAGGACTATGTGGTCCGGCATCAATCTGATCACTATTTTGTGCCAGCCAGCAATGTAAAGATTACAACGCTTTATGCGGCACTGAAGTATTTATCTGATACGCTCCCTGCATTTGATTATTATCGTATGACCGACACCCTTTTTATCACGCCCAAAGGAGACCCTACCTTTTTCGATGGTGATTTCAGAAATCATCTGATATTTGATTTCTTTAAACAAGAGGGGAAACCTATTGTTATTTTACCGGTAAAATGGGAAACAGAAATCTATGGAAAAGGATGGGCATGGGACGACTACAATAGTGCTTACATGCCTGAAAAAAGCCCCTTACCGCTTCATCATAAGAAGACGATAACTCATATCCCCGGCGAACAGACAGTATTTCCCTCCGTAAAGGAATTGCTGAATGACGCAGCAACTATACTTTCAGATACACTGGGTCTTGCTGTTATCACATCGGCTACGGAAAGGGTATTCAATAAAAGCCCTCAAACTTTATATACTTCATCCAGAGACAGTGCATGTAAAAAAATGATGTTCAGGAGTGACAATTTAATAGCTGAGCAATTATTATTGATGGCAAGCAATCAACACTTTGGAAGTATGAACGAAACCCATGTTATTGAAAATTTATTATCTGATTCCATCCTTCAATTTCCGCAAAAGCCTGTTTGGATAGATGGTAGTGGTCTTAGTCGTTACAATCTTTTTACGCCTGAAGACATGGTATATATTCTTGAAAAATTAGAAAACGAATTTGGTGCAGATCGGATAAGGAAAATATTTCCCACAGGAAATGAAGGGACATTAAAAGGATATTATGACGATAAAGCCGGATTCATCTATGCCAAAACAGGAACGCTTACCGGACAGTTTTCGTTATGCGGATATCTGCGAACAAAGAAAAATACACACTTGACCTTTTCCTTTATGATCAACAATCATTGTGTTAAATCAGCGCAAGCAAGAAAAGTTGTTGAAAAATATATAGATTGGATATGGCGGAAATATTGAATGCCACATATCAATGAGCAGATACAAGAATGTATTATAACTGAAGTTGTTAATTAAGATCCCATCCTGCTTTAACTAAAACTGACTTACATTTTTTACAGAATTCTTTTAATTCGTCTAAATGATCCTTCCCTTCAGCATCTCTCATTAAACATGTTTTTACAGGACAATGAGGTAATCCTTGCGTATGCGCCAATTCATGAATGGCAACTTTAAATAGTTTCTCATACTTGTTTTTCCCTTTTAATCTAAAAGTGGAAGCTATACATGAACTTCCCGGACAATATCCAAGGCCCATAATTCCATAATCATCATCGATGACGGTGCCAGTATTTGTCTTTTGAGTGTGACTTATATCATAATCAGTTAAACCAATGATCAGTTGTTCTTTTTTAGTAAAGGTCTTTAAAAAATGGATAAGGGAATCCGCCCGGTATCGCGTGTTGTATTGATTACGCGTATGTATAGGTAATTGAATGGGTTTCTTGATAATTATACTCCCCGAAAAAATATCTTTTAATTGATTAGATACAACATGAGTAGCGGATATTGGAAATTTATCAAATGGTTGAACTATAATAATCTTCTTTACGATTACTTCATTTTTATTGATTGGGGCCTTAGGATTGCTACTATTAGAGTGAGTTTGATTACATGAGCAATAAATTAAGCATGTAATAATGAGTAAAGATAATTTCAAATTAGCCATTGTTTATTACCGATGAATTGAATAGATGATCGTTAAAAATTTCAAACCAGAAAAGTGCGACATACATTTAACTTTTCTTGGGTATTATAAATATAATTTTATAATTCACATTACACACTTTTAAAATCGTGAAGCTTGATCGGTATTCTCAATCGATATAGAGGTGTGCCGATGAGTGTAGATAAATGTTGGAGTAAGGGAAGTGTTGCCAAGAGATAATATTTTTACTCTTTCAAAATTCGCACAAATGCGCGATAGAATTACTAATGTTGAATTTACAACTGTCAGCCCCACTATTGCCAAACCGATGTTAGCGCTAGGGTTTATCATCAATGGTTATTTATAAAGTTATTAAATTCAGACTTTCCAATCTGGCTTTCAAATAAAGAGCTGTGTCCACCACCTGTTATCTCAATAAACTGGCTGTTTTGGCAATTTGAACAACTTAGTACATCTTGTTTAAAAGTTGGCCAAGTATATAGTTGAATCGGAGAGTCACTTAATCCTTGAACAAATAAAATGTCAGACTTAAACCCATTAGTAAAATTAAGTAACGACCTTTGAAAGTATGGATTAGGGTTGCTTGACGTAGTTCCATATATGTTTTTCAATTTTGTGCATACAGTACTTGGTTGAATTTGCCCATTTTCCTCTAATTGACATCTATAAACTAGATTTAATGGACCCGGTGCATTTGCTATTACTCCATTTGTCTGATGCACTGTGTTAAGCCTAGTTGCCATATAGCCTCCTTGTGAGTGTCCTGCCAAGAATATTTTTTTTACCGTTATCCCTAATTCTTGAATCGCTTTATTTTTTAACCATAATAATGCAGCCTCACATTTGACAATATTATCACCAAACAAAACATATTCTTGTGGATATGCTACACTTACAATCATCATATCATTTCTGTCCAAAATTCCTTTGAATTTATCAAGAGTGTTATTTGCAGCGGTAATAATTTCATTATCAGAAGTTACACTTCCGTGAAATACAAGTAAAACATCTAAGTCATTAATTGCGGGTTTATCTATTATAACGTCCACACTAACTGAATTATAAGAAATGGTTTTAGTTTGTCGATAAGCAGTTGGGGTAGGAGTGCCTGCACTGTTGTCCTTGTTACAAGAAAAAAATATAACAGAGAGTAAAATTATTAGTCTCATATTTCTTTTTTCAATTAGACGTGCCATTTTCTAAATGGTTTAATATCGTCAGTAAACTTACCGCTAACGTTTCGGGGCTTTACATTCTGGCGGGATTTTACCACAAAATTTGATTTTAAAACTAATGTTTGATTATCCACATAACTGTCTTTGAAACACTAAATCCCGCATTTTGGAAGGTGCTGTTAGCAGTGCACTTAGCTTGGCTTTACTTTCATGTTTCATCTTTTATAGTAATCCCCAAATATTTGTATGATTTAATAATGTTTTCGAATGATTTATAATGGTTATTAAGGTCAATTAAATCTTTAGTTGTAAAAGTAATCATTATAATATATTTTGGCTCATCTATGTATGCTATAGCGAAATACTCTCCAATACTTTCAATTAAATATTTTCTAATGATGGCTTTTTTATTATCATGAGTTTTGATTGATTTAGCTTCAATTACCTTTTCACCTCTATCCAAGGCACTTTCCATTTCACCCTTTAGAAATCCATTAAACGTTGAATCCTTATAATCTTTTTTAAAAATCACATTTGAATAAATACCAATGGGTGCTGAATGTATAACACTGCTATTGGGTTCGTACATTACTAATATTCTAATATGCTCCGACATTTGGGTAGGCCCTGGATTAGCTATCCACCCTTCTGTTTCGGATAAGGAATATGAACAGTCTCCATGGTATAAAATTTGAGTTTTCAATGAATCATTTAAAGCGACATCAAGATTTAGTGTGTCATTTGTTTGTTTTTCTTTACCATTGGAGTTTGATTGATTACAACCGTAAATGGTTAAAAAAATAAATGAAAAAATAATTGTTTTCATATTGTTATTGTTGTTTAAGTTACTGCTAACGGTTTAGGGCTTGGTGAAGGTAGCGATTTTCACTACAAATATTGATGCGGAGAACCAAAGTTTGATTAACCACAAATGCGTCTGCGAAACAATGAACCGCTTATTTTGCCAAGCCCGTGTGATATGCGGTTTTTAAAAGTCCAATTCTGTTTCAATAAAACTCGGTAAAAAACTTCATTGTCATTTGGATATTTACTCATTATTTTATTCTCACGTTCGAAATGTCAATATAAAGCGTTTTATTTTTTGGAAAATAAAGTTCAGTGAATTGATCATTGTCCCAGCGATATTATTTTATTAAATCAATCTTATTGGATAAATAATAGTAGTAAATTATAGCAAGGGATGAACCTATTCCGGATGCAATAATATCAAAATAATCAAATGTTTTTGACGCTGTTAAATACGGAAAGAATTCTTCATAAGTCAAAATAGCAAATACAGAAACGGAACATATTAAAATAATCCTTCGTCCTTTATTTAAATTAAGTTTTAATGTTTTACTCATTGGGAGTAGACTGAACATAAATGCTCCAATGAGATTTGGCAAGCTCCCAAGAATTGCAGATATTAAAATAGTATCACTATAATTTGGACGCAGATACCTTTTGTTGAGGAAAAAAAATATAATCAAAACCAAATTGATTGTTAGATGTATTCTTGATACTCTCTTTAAATCCATATTTATAATTTAAGTCAAGATGTTTTTAGGAATTAACTATTTTCGAAATCGCATATAACGTTTGGCGACTTGGCGAAGGTGGCAGTTTATTGCCACAAATGTTCATACTAAGCACACATTTCAAATATATCAAAAATGTTTCTACGAAGCTCCTCACCAGCGATTACGCCAAACCGATGATAGCATTTCGTTGTTTTTCTTAATCATTTTATTTGTCATTATATTTTTGCAGTCGGATTATGTCTAATTGGAAAGTTAACAGAGTTTGCAATAAAGCAAAGCTCATTCGCTTTTTTATGTAATTCGTTGGCTTTGTCTACCATGCTTTGTTCGGTTACTGTTACAATTGGATTTAAAATAACTTCTGAAAATTGCCCACCACCATTTGAGGTTTCAACCATTATTCCTGTCGCATTGTCAAGGTAGTCCGAAACAATTACTCCTGCTTCGGAACATAAATGTAAATACCAAAGCATATGACAAGCTGATAAAGAGGAAACTAAAAGGTCTTCCGGATTATGTTTTGTCTTGTCACCAAGAAATGCTGGATCAGAAGAACCTAAAATATCGGATTTGTTTTCGATGATTATTTGATGACTTCTTTCATAATTTTTATAATTATCAGTTCCCGTCCCTTTGTTTCCCGTCCACTTAATTGTCGATTTATAATGATGTTGTCCGCTCATACTAATAGTTCCAATTTGTCTGTGTCATTCGTTACAATGACCGCTAAGGTCCGCGCCTTTACACCGGGCGGGGCTCCGTAAATATATTTATCTTTTTTGGCAGTGCAAGGGCGTATCATTGCAAAGCCAAGCCCGGCACTGCCAACCGATAAGACTGTCCCGATGAATCGGGATAAACGCTGGCGTAAAGGTGTTGTTAATGGCAGTGATTTTTCGTCTGCTAATTTAGTCATTTATCTTTTCCGCTTGTCTTTGGTCATTAATGAAGTCTTGTCCAAAAGTAAGTTTCTTAGATAAAGTCGAGTTGGGTTCTACAACTCTCCAAAATGGTGTGATGCCTTTAAGTGAATTAGCTTGTTTATGTTTTTCAAAATTTGCTTCTGCCACTATTCGTAAAAATATCCCTGTTGTAACAGGGCAAGTAAAGTCAGCTCTGTTTTCAATAGCAAGGTCTTTCCGCATTGTTTGAACTGTTACTGTTTTGCCCTTCGGGATTTGCTTGATGTAATTATCAATTATTTGCGGTGTCGCAATGAACATGTTGCTGTTTGCTGGAATATCAGCAAAATCAAAATCAATTCGTTTGATTTTAGGTTCTTTCTTTTCGCATAGTTTATCAAGCCAAGTCTTTTTTAAAGCCATTTTATTCGCCTAATTTTTGATTTATGTTTTGAAGGGCCGCCCTATCATTGCGCCTAACGGTTTGCAGCTGTTAGTCTTTCAATCATAATGCCTTTAATTGATTTGATGTCGTTGGGGATTTTTCCATCGTCATTAATTATTACAGTATATCCGTCAGCTACTAAGTCGGTGATTTTATTTCTATCGGGGATATTTTCATAAGCTGTCAAGTTAGTGTAAAACATTGCCTCAATCGGTTTGTCATAATTGAATAATACGCCTTTTGAGATTTTTCTTTCATTAAGTTTTCGTAAGTCAACTGCCCAATCAGGATTTCTGTTGCTTTGCTCAAATGGTTTTACTCTTTCAATCATATAGCGGATAGGTAAAGCAATTAACAACAAGAGAATCAAATTGAAAAACCATATCAACTTGTGGTTCTTTTTGTAATCATTTAACATAAAGAAAAACTCAGCAGTCATTAGAAATAGAGCAGGGGAAATGAAAAGAATGTATGCTTGCATTTTTGTTTTTGCAATTGAGAAAAACATTAGAGGAACTAAAACCCATATAATTATTGCCAATCGTCTCTTGTCTTTAATGTTTTTTATATACTTCCATAGAAACCAAATCAATGGTAGATAAATCAACTCTCCATAGTTTATTCTGATTTTGTCAATGAAATAATAAATCGGTCCAGTTCTTTCTTCAAGAACCTCGGTGATGTGTTTAAAATTGAAACTCGCTTCCCATTTTGCCTCAAGAGGAAATGCACTGAAGATGTGAAGTTGCCATGGGAGAAAAATCAAACAGCAGGTTGTAAGCAAAATGATGAAATTGAAAATGATTTCTTTGGGTTTAAATTTTTCTGAGTCCAGCACAATTAAAAGCCAGATTGGCACAACAATTAATGCTGGTAACCATTTTGATAAAATTGCAGCACCAATGCTAACTCCCGCAAGAAGATTGAAAACAAATTTTTTCCTTTGTGCAAAAAGAATACTAAATGCAACTGCTAACTCAATGAAAAACAAAAAGAAAATGTCGATGTGGTCGGTTGCTACTCTTCCAGCAGTTAATTCTATTATCAATCCATTGATGGAAAAAAAGAATGCTGTTAGGTAGCCAATTTTTTTATTAAAGAAATAACTACCTATAAAAAACGAAAGCCAAATTCCGATTGTCGTTAGAATGATTGAAGGAAGTCGCAATGCTATTTCATTTACTCCAAACAGCCACATACTTGCGGACATTGTCCAAAGCGGTAACGGTTGTTTATGAACCCAAATATGATTTCCTGCCCAATTCTTGTAGTCATAGGTTAAAATTGGATTGTCATAAAGTGTGGGTGTTAAAGGATGATTAATAAGATTTTTTGCGACAAGAGCATGATAGCGTTCGTCCCATGTATGCAGGAAAAAGTCAGAGGAAGTGTAAATTCGAAGTGCAAGTCCACAAACCATAAGTAAAAGAACTGCCATTGCAAAGTTATTCCTTGAATAATATCTCCATGAGAAATAGTATCCTATCGCACAGAAAATGATTGTGAGTATGGAATAAAGTGGGTCGTTCATTCATTTCGTTTTAATAGCCGCTAACGTTTTCGGGCTTTGCGTTCGGGCGGGTTTCGGAGCACAAAACTGTCAACCAGCACTGAACTTAAATAGAAGCACAAAGTTCCAGGTTTGCTCGTCACCCCGCCTGACGCAAAATCCTGTTAGGTGCTGCCCATCTTTTCTGTCGTGTTGTTGTTTGTCCATTTTACTGCTGTCTTTGTGTGATTGCTTGGTGGCTCTTTTGCAAAACTTGGCTTTAGCATGGGCTGAGCGGTTTTGCAAATGTGCCACGAAATGCGTGGTTTATTTCAATGCTATGTCAGTCAAAATTTGTTTTATGTTTAAATGTTTTGCGTCTTGAATTTTCTTTGAATGTTCTGCTACTAATTCAATCCAGTCAAAGAGCTTATTTTTTTCGCTTGTTTTTGTTTCCCAATATTCAGATAGTTCAAAAGCAGATGTGTTTAAAATTGTCTCAACGATGCTTGGAACGTTATCGAATAAGTTCAAATATATTCTCGGAACTTTTTTATATGTCTTTTTGCCAATTAAGTAATCACTTTTACCACCTGCAGTAAATAAATCACGAACATTCGGGCAAACAACTGCTTCTCGGGTTACTAGCCAAATTGCAAGTCTTCCAAATTTATCACTACTATTCCCAAACAACTCGGGGAAATAAGTCATTGCTCTATTTTTGAGTTCTTGTTTTTCTTTAAGGGATAAATTATTCCAAATCCTAATTACAATGTTGCTCGGCTTACTATTGTTCTCAGCATCCATCCACCAAAGTTCTTCGCCTGGCTTTAGCTTACTTTTGTAATAATCAACTATTGGTCTGATTGGATTTTCTTTTTTTCGTAAGGTATCATAAGGCATTTTTATTTTATCGAAAATGGTATTTCCTTCTTCCAAATTCATATCAATCAAATAGCGTGGCGAATGTGTTACCACAACTTCCGATAAAACTTCTTCGTATGGTCGGCAACGAAATTCTATTGGGCTTGCTAACTTTGCAAATAGCATAAAAATTCTTTCAACATCATCGACTCTTGTACTTTCTAAAACACTGTTTCCCGTTGTTTTCCAATGATTTTGTGTGGTTGTCTTTACTTCAATTCCGTAATACTTTTTAGCAATTATATCCGGGAATTTTTGACCGCCAATAAGTTCTATTGAATTTTCAAACGCAGTTCCAACCGCCAAATCGGTCATTACATCTTTTACATATGGCTCAAGATTTCTGCCTAAAAGGGTTGATACTTTTTTAGAAGAATTTTTAGCGTGAACATTTAGTTCTGAAATTGTTGAGTTTAGCAACAAGTCAAAATCTTTTCTATTTGGGTCTGGATTTACTGAAACTATCATTGTTATTTTTTGAAATATAAGTCCCAAACTTCTTCAATTCGTTTTGCCAAATTGTAAGCTAAAAGTGGTGGAACTGCGTTGCCAATAATTTTATATGCTTGTGAGGGACTAACTAAGAAAGAACCTTTACTTCCATTTTTGTTTTCTATTACAAAGTCGTAGTCTGGTGGGAAAGTTTGAATTAAAGCACATTCTCGAACTGTTAAACGTCTTTCTTTTAAACCTTTGTTGAGTTCAATTTCTATTTGCCCACCATTCTTTTTTGATAATCTCCTAAACTCAATGTTTCCGTGATGTTCTGAACGAATAGTTGGTGAAATGTTAGTCAGTTTTATTTCTGTTTGTCCTTGACAATGTTTACCCATAAATTTTGCTTTTGAGTAAAATCGTTGAGATAAATCTTGCGTTTTTTCGGGTTCATCTAAATTTTTGAAAACATCCTTTAGTTGAACAAAGTGTTTTAAATTTTTACCTTCAACTGTATATGAATGTGTCGGTTGGGGATAAGGATTATATAATTCCGAAACCGTTTCTTTTTCCAGTTCCGCTAAAGCAGATTTTTTTAAGGCAGATTTTTTTATGCCAATAAAAATTACTCTTTCTCTTGATTGAGGAACACCAAAATCCGCAGAATGTAAAACTTGTGGGTCAAGGACAATGTAACCGTTACCGTTTGCCGATGAAAAGTCATTTTGAATAATTGATTTTACGTCTCCAAGGTTAACCAAACCTTTTACATTTTCTGCAATAAAAATTTTGGGCTGAGTTATTTCAATAACTTCTTTCATCCACATATAAAGCTGTCCACGAGTTTCAATCGAAGCCGTTTTATTCTCAATTAACTCCCCCTTATGATTTTTATGTGAATTAAATCCGTTTCGTTTGCCTGCAACACTGAAATCTTGACAAGGAAAGCCCCCAGTTACAACATCAACTTCTTCCGGGAATACATTTACTCCGTTACGATACATTTTTACAAGGTCAACAATACTTTCTCTGTAAAAATCTTCTGCATTATGGCCTCTTTTTGAAAAGTAGTTTACCCAAGCATTTCGGGCATCAGTAAATATATCATTAGCAAAAACGGTCTTAAATTTTGTTTTTTTTAGTTGAATAAAACCGTTTTTGAGTTTCTTGTCAATAAAATGAGGGGTTAGAATTTCATTTACGGATGCTTGTAGTACAGAAAAATCACCTTCAAAACCTAAGTCCATCCCACCACATCCCGAAAAGAGAGAAAGTACATTCAATGTTTCTTTCTTTGCATCTTTAGAAACTTTTAAAGATGTTTTGGGATAGTATAAAATATCCAACTGCGGTTCTTGTACTTCGCTTGTTTCTACTTCTATTGTTCCTGTCCGCATAGTTAATTTTTTACAAGATTAGACTTCAAATATTTTACCTTTTGTTCTGCTGCCTTCAAGACTTTACTTGCACAATCTTCATCAACAATTTCATAAGCAATTTTTTCACTCATAAATTGAATAAGTAAGTCTTCTTTGTCTAGTTTAAGGATTTCAGCAAGTTTAATTATGTTGTCCTTAGTTGGCTTGCGTTCATTTCTTTCGATTTTACTTAGTATAGCTTGGTCTATGTCGAGATAGGAAGCTACTTGTCTAAGCAGTAGACCTAAGCTTTCTCTTTTTGCTCTGATAATTTGCCCAACTGTTTCCATATGAATTGTTTTACTTGACATCATTTGTCAAATGTAATTTGTCATTTTGATTTTTACAACTGTCTGTATAGTTATTTATTAACAGTTGTCGTTTAGTGTAGGGTGGTGGGTGGGCTTGGGAGCGGTCGGGCAAAATTAAATGTGCTGTTTTGAATTGGTTTGTGTTTTGGGAAACAGCTCTTTTAATTTTGCGAAGCGTTGGTGTTTTGTCCGTTGTTTTACTGTTCGTTTACTGTTGTCGTGTCGTTTTTAGGGTTGCACCTAACGGCCGGGCATTGCGTTCGGGCGGACTTTATGTAAACTTAAATTATTTTTTTGGCAGCGCAAGGGCGTATCATTGCGAAGCTCAGCCCGGCGCTGCCAACCGATAAGACCGTCTGGCGTAAAGGCGTTGTTAGTGGCTGGCATTTATAATTGATGTCATTTAATATATTCTACTCTCGTTCGAGAAAGGAAGCGTGAAAATGAATGATTTTCCATTGGTCGCCATTCTTTTGAAGCACCATAGTTCTCCTGTGAAACTCTTTTCCCATTTCAAAATGTAAAGTCACCACAGCAAGTTTTCCATACAATTCTATTTCTCTGTCTTTAGGAACTATGTTAAGATATGGAGGTCCTTCACGGTTTTGCCGAATGTTATTAAAGAAAACTTCAAATTCTTTTTTTATTGAGTCTTTACCTTTAACTCGTTCGATTGAAAATGTATTCCTTGGAAAAAAGACTGTCGCATTGTCACTGAAATGTTCAATAAATTCTGTCAACTCAAGGTTATTCAAATTGGTAACAAATAGCGATAACATTTGACTAATCTGATTTTCTTGTTTCTGAGCTTTTATATTTCCGCTCATTAAAACCAGTAATATTAGAGTAAGTCTTAGTTTCATATGTATCAATTTATACTTCTTTACTCATGTCTAAATTTGCTTGCCGCTAACTCGCATATACGCGCAGTTGCTTATTCATATTATTGCACCTATCCCGCTGCCGTTGTGTATTAGTGTGCAGTAAAATGAAAAAGACAGTTGCATAATAA
>JBKCGY010000079.1:0-3649 GCA_046303015.1 Bacteroidota bacterium
TATGGCAGCCGGTGTGATTGGTGCGTTGGCTTATACCTTCAGTGATTCATTCTGGTTCAGTGCAGTGGAAGGTGAGGTGTATGCATTGTCATCCTTTTTTACGGCGGTCGTATTCTGGGCTATCCTTCGCTGGGAACATGAAGATGCCAAAGCTGGTAATGATGATATCAAAAGAACGCATGCAGAACGCTGGATCATTCTTATCTTCTTTATGATGGGATTGAGTATTGGGGTGCATCTGCTGAATCTGTTGACAATCCCTGCAATTGTAATGGTTTATTATTTTAGAAGATATGCGCCCACCGTAAAAGGAGGGATCATGGCTTTTATCATTGGATGCGTGATCACAGGTATGGTACAGATCTCTGTTATCCAGTGGAGTATCGGGCTGGCGGGCTGGTTTGATCGCTGGTTTGTTAATTCATTTGGATTGCCCTTCTTCAGCGGATTTATTTTCTTCTTTATTCTATTAAGCGGGTTGATCTGGTATGTGCTGCGGATTGCCCATCAGCGTCATCTTCGCTTTTTGCGATTGGGCGTTTGGAGTTTTGCTTTTATGCTCATCGGTTATTCCACCTATCTCACCACTATGATTCGTGCCAATGCAGATCCGGGTATTGATATGAATGATGTAAACAATCCGATCTCTCTGGTCAGTTATCTGAACCGTGAGCAATACGGAGATATTCCTCTTGTGAAAGGACAAATGTTTACAGCAGAAGGAGATTATGAAGAAGTGGGAGATACTTATCAGCGGGTAGGAGATAAATATGAGATTACCGGCAAGAAAAGAAAATCAGTATATCCGCCGGAACAAACTATGGTATTCCCTCGCTTATGGGATGCCAGCAATGATCAGGGGCATGCCGATTATTATGCTCAGTTTTTAGGTATTGAAAAATTGCAGGACAGGGAAACAGGTCGTACTTATTATGAACGTGATCCAAACATGGCGGATAATCTGAAATTCTTTTTCGGGTATCAGATCAATATCATGTACTGGAGATATTTCATGTGGAATTTCTCAGGTAAACAAAATGATGTACAGGGATTGGGTGAGCGCCGCAATGGGAACTGGATATCAGGTATTTCATTTTTGGATAATATGCGACTGGGCAAACAGGAATTAATGCCGGAAAGCATGAAAAAAAGTGCGGCCAATAATCGCTTATATATGCTGCCTTTTGTCTTAGGTTTATTAGGATTTGCTTATCAATATTATCGCCATCGCAGAGACTGGATTGTATCGGGTCTATTGTTTTTCTTTACAGGACTAGCAATTGTCATTTATCTGAATCAGGCGGGGCCTCAACCCAGAGAACGCGACTATGCGTATGTAGGCAGTTTTTATGCTTTTGCCATCTGGATAGGCTTAGGATATTTTCAGATTAAGGAATGGTTGGAAAGAGTATTGAAAGGCGTTACGGCGTCCTATCTGGCAGCCATACTTTGTTTGCTGGCTGTGCCGGTATTGATGGCTTCGGAAGAGTGGGATGATCATGACAGAAGTCAAAAAACCATTGCGCCGGATCTGGCTACCAACTATCTCGAGAGTTGCGCTCCCAATGCCATCTTATTTACGGTAGGGGATAATGATACTTACCCTCTCTGGTATGCCCAGGAAGTAAAAGGCATTCGTCCGGATGTGCGTGTAATTAATACCAGTTTATTAGGTACCGACTGGTATATTAATCAGTTGAGATATAAAGTCAATGAGAGCGATCCGATCGATGTAATCTGGACAGAGGATCAGATTGCAGGAGATAAAAGAAATGTGGTGTATCATATTCCGGTTAGCGATAAAGAAGATTCTGCATGGGCGGATCTGTATGATGTGATGAAGAATCAGGCTGGCAGTGAAGATCCTTCCAAAATGTACCGGGCTCAGACAGGCGAATTGTTAAGTTATTTTACAAATAACAAGTTTTCTATTGCTGTTGATAAAAATGCAGTGATAGCTAACGGTACAGTACAAACGAAAGATTCTGTTGCAGATGCGGTAAGGTTTCGTTTGGAAAAAGGATATGTATTTAAGAATGATGCAGCTGTATTGAATATCATTGCTGCCAATAACTGGAAACGTCCGATCTACTTTACACAACCCATACAAATTGGCTTCGAAAATTATTTACGTCAGGATGGGATGACCTATCGTTTGGTACCTGTAGAAGGAGCCAGAGAACGGGTGAATACAGATTGGATGCTGGATAAAGTGCTGAATAAGTTTCGCTATGGCGGTGCCACCCAAAAGAATGTCTATTATGACGAAGAGAATCGTAGGCATATGGTAAATATCCGAAATACACATACGATTCTGGCGATGAATCTGATTGCGGAACAGCGCTATGAGGACGCCAAAAAAGTATTGCGTCAATGTGATGCTAAAATGCCTGATTATTCCGTTCCTTATGGTATGGCTAGTCGTTATGGTAATGATCATAATGAAAAGAGTATGTATTTTGCTATGGCCGCAATTCAGGCAGGCGATAAAGAATTAGGGAAGCGCGTGCTGAATCTGGTGAAGAAAGATTGTCAACAACAGTCGGCCTATTATGCTTCATTGAATGAAGGACAGATTGGTCAGATACAGGAATATGAGTATCAGATGGCCGAGCAGCTGAAGGGTAGAATTGAGGAGGAGTTGAAGAAGCTGAAGTGAGGTTGATGGTTGTAGGTTTTGTGTTGGAGCTGTCTCATGTAACCCTCTGGAGAGTTTGTCCCGAATCATTCGGAAGGGGTGGGCGAGGAAACCATGATAGTTATTGTCTTTGCGTAAAAAATTATATGATTTGTTAAGTTGATTAGCCAACATTTTCCCGGAAAGCAAAGACCTGTCCTTATCAATTTCCAGAGTTATTCTATCATAAACTCATAGTATCTGTCTAAAAGTCAATAACTTAAGTTTTCGTGAGAAAAATCATCAACTAATTATTGTTTGTATGTTGTGAAATGGTTAAATTTAGCCTTATTATAATTGCTTTAATATTATATCTGATATCTTAAAGAAAGCTTATTTAATTTTTTTTACCTAAAGAGTAATTAATAATTGAGCTTATGAATTTTAGTTTTACTAATCTGTTTCCCATTTTTTTTAGATGCAGATTTTTTATATGTTTAGTTTTTTTGATGTTTGGTGTATTGCAGGTTAATGCGCAAACGACGGTAACGGTAGTTGATGGAAACCTAACTGGTATTGATAATGCTATCATATATTCAACATTCAATACTTGTAGTTCTCCTGCTCCAGCTGGTTCAGATTGCAGGTATTCACTCTATCAACATATTTTTGATAAAAGTCTTATTGGGCAGGGGGGGCAGATTAATTCTTTTCAATTTGAAACTGGAGCAGCAGCACCTAATTATACCTATAGGAACGTCAATATTTATTTCGGAGAGACTGATAAAACAAGTTTCACGTCAAATGTTGATTGGGTTAATAGTGGTCTTACTCTTGTTTATTCAGGAAATCTTAATGCTACAGCTGGTTTCTATACTGTTACACCTACAACCAGCTTTTTTTATTCAGGTACAAAAAATTTGGTAATAGTTGTATATCAAAATGCAGGGAATAATCCAAGCAGTACATCTTACAGGCATCTTCATGCCAATGCGGGGTCAAATGTCACAATGTATTCTTTAAGTAATAATG
>JBKCGY010000080.1:0-7136 GCA_046303015.1 Bacteroidota bacterium
ACAAGAAAATGTTATACCACCCATTTAAAATATTTTTTTTTCTTTTTACCGGGATCATACTTTTTATTAGTTGTAATTCAGTAAATCAAAATGATTTACGGATATTCAGGTATAGTGAAACTACTGTTATCAGTTCGCTAGATCCTGCTTTTGCAAAAAATCAGGCCAATATCTGGCTTATTCATCAAATATATAATACATTAGTTGAGACTGATCAACATGCGAAGATCATCCCTTCCCTGGCTAAATCATGGAAAATATCTGAAGATAAAAAAGAAGTCATTTTCAAAATCAGAGGAGATGTGTACTTTCACGATCATCCTGCATTTCTTAATGGGAAAAGAAGAAAAGTAACGGCGCATGATGTGGTCTATAGTTTTAAAAGAATAATGGATCCGAGAGTAGCAAGTCCTGGTGCCTGGATCTTTCAGGGTCGTATTGATTCTATAACTCCATTTAAGGCTATCAATGATACAGTATTTGTTATTAAACTCAATCGTCCTTTCGTTCAGATCTTAGGTGTATTGTCAAATAAATATTGTTCCATAGTTCCAAAAGAAGCAGTAGAGTTTAGAGAGGTATCTTTTAGACAAAATCCTTGTGGCAGTGGTCCTTTTCGTTTTTTTAAATGGCAGGAGGGACAAAAAATTATTTTAAAGAAGAACATTCACTATTTTGAATCGGATAGTACAGGCACAAGATTGCCATTTCTGGATGGAATAGAAGTTTCTCTTTTACAAAACAAAGCATCCGAATTTCTGGAATTCAGGCAGAAAAAATTTGATTTTATCAATGATATTGATCCCAATTTTAAAGATGAGCTGTTATATAAAAATGGGAAACTTAGAAAAGAATGGGAGGGTAAAGTAATACTGCACACCGGCCCCTATCTTAATATTGAATATCTGGGTATTTTGATGCAAGGAAATCATGCCGATTCATTACTTCAAATAAAAGCATTTCGTCAGGCCATCAATTATGGAATTGATCGTAAGAAATTAATGATGTATTTACGAAATTCTATAGGTAAACCGGCGGAGCAAGGATTTATTCCTTCAGGCATCATGGGCTACGATAGCGCAGCACAATATGGGTATCATTATGCCCCCCAAAAGGCAATAAAATTACTAAATGATGCCGGGATAGTTTCCATACATAAAAAACCTGTCATCCGCATCAGTACTGTACCAGCCTATGCAGATCTGGCCGTCTTTATTTCTACAGAATTAAAAAATATTGGAATTGGGGTCAAAGTGGATGTAATACCCAAAAGTTTATTATTATCACAAATGGCCAACCAACAAGTATCTTTTTTTAGAGGCAGCTGGATTGCTGACTATCCGGATGCGGAAAATTTTATGGGTGTCTTTTATTCAAAAAATCCATCTCCTCCTAATTATACCCGTTATCACAATCCGGAATTTGATCATTTATATGAAAAATGTCAAATTGTGATTGACCAAAAGGAAAGAGCAAATATTTATAGGCAAATGGATAGTATAGTAATGCAAGATGCACCCGTTGTACCTCTATGGTATGATCAGGTAATTCATTTGATTCAGCCAAACATCATTGGATTTCATCCGCATCCTTTGAATTTGCTGGAGCTGAGAAGGGTGAGGAAGTGGTAGGTTGTAGGTTATAGGTTGAAAGTTGTGAGTTGTTGGTATACATCTTAAATAATTATCAATTCATCAATCTTCTTTCCTTAATTTATGCTTGAATACTTTTTCGAATTTTTCTACCTTGGGTTGGACAACATAGGTGCAGTAAGGATTTAGATTTTTATTGAGGTTAAAATAGTTCTGGTGATAGTTTTCGGCTTCAAAATAATTATTAAAAGGTTCTATAGCCGTAACGATAGGATTTGCAAAAGCGCCGCTTTTATCTAATTCAGCTTTGTAATGTTGCGCTTTTACTTTTTGCTCATCATTATGATAGAATACTACACTTCTGTACTGTGGGCCTATATCATTTCCCTGTTGGTTGAGGGTTGTAGGGTCATGAACTTTCCAGAATATCTCCAAAAGCTCATCATAAGAGATTTTTGATTTATCAAAAACAATTTGTGCAACTTCAGTGTGACCGGTATTTTTTTCACAAACCTGTTCGTAGGTAGGATTAATGACATGGCCGCCGCAGTAGCCACTTTTAACTTTTAGTACACCTTCCACACGTTGAAAGATTGCTTCCACACACCAGAAACAACCTGCACCCAAAGTTGCGGTGTCTACATTTGCAATATTCTGATCATCCATAATAATTTCTTTTACATTGTAATGAATAGCAGATGTCGTAGTCTTGGATTCAACACTTGCACAGGAAATCAGTCCGGGCAACCAGTAAATGAACTGAAACGACAGAACAAATTTAAGTACTGAATACGAGAAATGCATAGGAGTGCAAAGTAAGAAGAGTTACACTTATTGGTTAATTTTGTGGAAAATTTAGAAGAATTCATTTCCATCTTTAACATTTTATTGAATGCGGATTTACCCGGAAACAGCCTTACATCAGCTAGAATTTGAGCAGATTAAATCAATCCTGCATGGATATTGTGGCACGGACGAGTCGAGAGAACGGGCAAAGGGTTTATCGATCTCTATTGATAAAGATGCGATCTTGTTGGCGCTTCGGCAAACGGATGAGTATCTACAATTACTGAAACATCAGCAATCGGTTCCGGGCGATTTTGGAACGAATTTGAGTAAGGAAATAAGGATGCTTGAAATTCCGGGAGCTGTGTGCAGTGAGCGTGACTTGATGGAGATACGAAAGTTACTTGATGCTACGGGTTTATTGTTTAAATGGTTTACAGTAGAAAGAAAACAAGCCTATAGAAATTTACATGCGTTAATAGGTGAATTAAGTTATGAAGAGGGAATCGTTCGGCTCATCAACGACGTGTTGGACGAGTCGGGCCAGGTGCGAGATCATGCCAGTACTACCCTGCGCAATATACGGGCAGACTTACATACGAGCAGACATGCATTGCGCAGGGCGTTTGATCAGATACTGAGAAAACTTCAAAAGCAAGGATATGTGGCAGAAATTGAAGAGTCTTACCTCAATGGTCGCAGAGTCATTGCCATTTTTTCAGAACACAAAAGAGCTGTAAAAGGTATTCTTCACGGCGAAACCGATTCGCGCAGAATTGTTTTTATCGAACCCGAAGAAACCATCGAACTGAATAATGCCGTATTTAGTCTGGAAAGAGATGAAAGACAGGAGATCTATCGAATCCTAAAATCGCTTACTGCCGATCTTTCAAAATACGCCCATGTTATCAAAGCCTACTATGTATTAATCGGGCATATGGATTTCATTAGAGCCAAGGCCAAACTGGCGCAATCTATACAGGCATGCCTGCCACAGATAACTGATGAGAAAAGTATTCATCTGAAAGAAGCCTATCATCCGTTATTACTGCTTCAAAATAAAGCATCCAATAAGCCCACCATACCACTGAATTTATCTCTACATCATAAATATCATTTACTCATTATATCGGGTCCAAATGCCGGAGGTAAAACAGTCACCCTTAAAACCATAGGGCTCTTACAGATTATGGTACAAGCCGGACTTTTAGTGCCTGTACACGAGCATAGCAGCTTTTACATTTTTAAACAATTAATGATTCATATCGGCGACACACAAAGCATAGAACAAAATCTCAGTACCTATAGCAGCCATTTACTGCACATGAAATATTTTATGGAGCATGCCGATGCGAATACTTTGTTTTTTATCGATGAACTCGGAAGCGGAAGTGATCCTAATTTAGGCGGCGCCTTTGCTGAAGTCATTCTCAAAGAACTTTCTGAAAAAAAATCTTTCGGCATTGTAACCACTCATTATCTCAATCTGAAATTGATGGCCGATCACACCCCAGGCATCCTAAATGCGGCAATGGGGTTTGATGAAGAAACCATGCTTCCTCAGTATAAATTGATCGTAGGCAAACCCGGCAGCTCTTACACTTTTGCAATAGCAGAAAGGATAGGACTATCCAAACGATTGACGGATGCAGCAAAGCAATTGATCAATCAAAACCATTACCGCCTCGATCATCTTTTAAATAAAACCCAACAGCAACTTGATAAGATCAGTGAGAAAGAAAAAACACTGCATCGACTGATTCAGGAAAATAAAACCCTTCAACACCGATTAGAAAATGAACTTAATCGTGAGCAACATCGGCAACAAATAGAAATTTTAAAGCATAAAAATAAAGCGCAGGAACAAAAATGGGTAGAACTGAAAGATCTGGAAAGAAAAATTAAAGCCATTCTTCACGAATGGAAAAGAGCAGAGGATAAAAACAAAGCTATTCAACAAATGCAAGTATTACTCTATGGCCAAAAACAAAAAAATCAACCGACCAAAAAAGAAAGACTCATACTCGATCAATACGAAGAAACCGGAGGAGAAATAGAAATCGGAAATGAAGTCAGAAGTATCCATAATAGAAAAGTTGGAATCGTAAAAGAAATCAGAGGTAAACAAGTGTTAGTGCAAATCGGAAATCTTCCCATTTCAATTAAAA
Organism: Bacteroidota bacterium; assembly: GCA_046303015.1. Classification (GTDB taxonomy): domain Bacteria; phylum Bacteroidota; class Bacteroidia; order Chitinophagales; family Chitinophagaceae; genus Lacibacter. Next base: position 4,547 of record JBKCGY010000080.1, read on the forward strand.
AAGAAGATCTTGTGCGGGTGGTGAAAAAGAAGGAATAAAACGGCATCGGTATTACACCTTGACAACTACAACAACTATTTCTTAAATTAACTATTTTCGCGCAACTGAACTATCATTATTTATTTTAACTTCTCTCACATGAGCAAATTTTCTTCTTTTAATTTTTCCGAAAAAAAGGCATTAATACGAGTAGACTTTAATGTACCACTGGATAAAGCCACATATGCAATTACAGATGATACGCGAATCCGCGCTGCGATTCCTACAATCAAAAAAATACTGAGTGATGGAGGTAGCGTGATTCTGATGAGTCATATGGGTCGACCCAAAGAAGGACCAGAAGAAAAATCTTCATTAAAACATCTGATTGCGCATTTAGAACAATCCATTGGCGTAAAGGTATTATTTGCAAACGATTGTATCGGAGCAGATGCTTATGAGCTTTCTTCAACATTACAACCCGGACAAGTATTACTTTTAGAGAATTTACGTTTCTATAAAGAAGAAGAAAAAGGGGATGAGACATTTGCAGAAAAATTAAGCAAACATGGAGATGTATATGTGAATGATGCCTTTGGTACAGCACACCGTGCGCATGCCAGTACAGCGGTCATTGCCAAATTTTTTGCTTCAGAAAATAAAATGTTCGGTCTGCTTATGGAAGGTGAAGTGGCAGCCGGAGAGAAAGTGTTAATGAATGCCCAAAAACCATTTACAGCTATCATTGGTGGAGCTAAAGTCAGTGATAAAATTCTGATCATTGAGAACCTGCTCGACAGAGCAACTGATATCATCATCGGAGGAGGAATGGCTTATACATTCTGGAAAGCTCTGGGTAAGCAGATCGGCAATTCACTTTGTGAAGATGACCGACTGGCACTAGCTTTGGAAATTCTGGAGAAAGCCAAAGCCAAAGGAGTTAGTATTCATCTTCCTGCTGACAGTACCATTGCCGATAAATTTGCTGCTGATGCACAAACAGATAATTGTGAGAGTGGCAATATTCCTTCCGGCTGGATGGGATTGGATATCGGCAAACAAGCAATTGCTGATTTCAAGGGAGTCGTATTAAAAAGTAAGACGATTTTATGGAATGGTCCGATGGGTGTATTTGAAATGGAGAAATTTCAGGAGGGCACCAAATCCATTGCACTCACTGTTGCGGAAGCCACTGCTAACGGTGCATTTAGTTTAGTGGGAGGAGGAGATAGTGTAGCAGCTGTTAATATGTTCCATCTGGCCGATAAAGTAAGTTACGTATCTACCGGTGGAGGAGCTATGCTTGAGTTCTTCGAAGGCAAGACTTTGCCTGGGATTGCGGCGATACAGTAATGTGTTAAGTCAAAAGCTAAAAGTCTTGTAAATTTTTTGGTTTTGCCTTTTGACCTTTGACTTCCTCTTCCAGCCATCCTGTCATTTTTAACAGTTTGGCATCCTTTTCGTGCTTACCTTTATTAATCAATTATTCTCCAATTATTAATTTTTAATTCTTAATCATTAATTTTTTCAAATGAAATCAAATACAATCATCACGCTATCAGTAGTGGGTTTATTATTCATCTTTTTATTCTGGGGTTGTAACGGATATAACGGTTTGGTGAAGCAGGATGAGGTAGTCAAAAATGCATGGAACAATGTACAAAGTGATTATCAGCGGCGTGCAGACCTTATCCCCAATCTGGTCAATACTGTTAAAGGAGAGGCAAATTTTGAGCAAACTACTTTACAGAATGTGATCGAAGCCCGCTCAAAAGCCACGCAGATGAAAGTTGATCCTGAAAATCTTACTCCAGAAAAAATCAAAGAGTTTCAGGCGGCTCAAGGGCAATTAAGTCAGGCTTTAGGAAGATTATTGATGATCACAGAAAACTATCCCAATCTGAAAGCTAACGAAGCTTTCCGTAATCTACAAACACAACTGGAAGGAACAGAAAACCGGATTAAAGTGGCGCGTAATGATTTTAATGCTGCGGTGAAAGATTATAATGTGAAGGTTCGTTCTTTCCCTGTTAACCTGCTTGCCGGTGCGTTTGGCTTCTCATCCAAAGAAGGATTTACTGCAGAGCAGGGCGCCGAAAAAGCCCCCGAAGTAAAATTTGAATAATCATGTCTTTATTCTCTTTTCTTTTCCCTTCCAAAGCTTTTCTGACAGAGGCAGAGCAACAACAGGTGATGGAAGCTATCAGAGCGGCTGAGAAAAAAACTTCCGGAGAGATTCGTGTATATATGGAAAGCCGTTGCAGCTATCTCGATCCGGTAGATCGCGCAAGGGAATTATTTTATCAGCTCAATATGCAAAAAACGGTCCAGGGTAATGGAGTGTTGCTGTATCTGGCCATTAAAGATCATCAATTGGCTATTTATGGTGGCCAAGGTATTCATGAAAAGGTGGGTACTGAATTCTGGAATAAGGAAGTGAAGCAGATTCTCGGCGAGTTTAAAGCACATCATTATGCTGACGGAATTGCTCATACTGTTACTGATATCGGATCGGCATTGCAAACGCATTTCCCTTTTGATAATCAAGATAAAAATGAATTGCCGGACAATATAATATTTGGGAAATAATTGCGTGGTTTTAGTAAGGTGA
>JBKCGY010000081.1:0-9660 GCA_046303015.1 Bacteroidota bacterium
AAATTATTTTACGAACTTATATCCCACTGAAATTGCGAATACTTTGTTTCTAATAGTATTACCACCATCAGTTACAGGAGCCAGATTGGCAATTCCAAGACCATATTGTAAACCTATAGTGATTTTGTTATTTAATAACACACCGGCACCAAAATTAAGACCAAAATCAAAGGCTTTTAAATCTTTATCTTCACCACTGCCAATTTTAAGAGATTCGCTACCACCATCAAATTTAGATTTACCTGATAAAGCGAAACCTAAATAAGGACCTGCATTTAATAAAACTTTTGCACTTCCGGCATCTATTTTATAAACTCCATTTACAGGAATTTCAAGGTAATTAACAACATCTCTAGCATTTCCTTCCCCTGAATATTTAACACCTTTTGTAGAGAATAATAATCCGGGCTCAACTGAGAATTTATCATTCACAGCATATTCAGCCGTAGCTCCTAAATGCAGTCCGGTAAGGGCTGAAGTGGATGCAGAACCCGCATCAGATTTAATAGTAGCATTAGCTAAATTTAGACCTGCCTTTACTCCGTAGGTAAATTGGGCAAATGTAACAGTGCCTAATAAGAATGTGAAGCCTGCAAGAAGAAAAACTTTTTTCATTTGTTTGATTTTTGGTTTAGAATTTATGCAAATATATAGTCAGGTTTATAATTAAGGGAAGATTTCGCTTATTTTTTGTAAAATGTATTCGAGATTATTTTTTAAATCAATAAATGCTCGATTTCTAAGTGTATGTAAATCAAATGTTTATGAGATTTTAAATAATAAACGTTAATAATTCTGTCTGAATTTTCTTGTTTATTTAAAATGAACATTGTTTCTTTGCCAAAATTTAAAACAATTATGAAAAAATCTCTATTCTTACTTTTTGCTTCTTTCAGCTTCATCGCTGCTAACGCACAGATTAAAAATGACAGAGGAACTTTTACAAAACCTTCTGCTGGTGCAATCATTGCTGAGGTTAATTTCTCACCAAACCTTTCTGGTGCTCCAACAATCTTTTCTCTTCCCGGTATTGCAGCTGATGTTATCGGTGTAAAAGCAAGAAAATTTGTTAGCGATAAAAAAGCTTACAGATATCTGGCTAATTTCCAATTAACTAGTCAATCAGTTGCTGGTGAATCTTCAACTGATATTCAATTAGGTGCCGGTATTGGTGTTGAAAACCATTTAAAAGGTGCTGAAAGATTATCTACTTACTGGGGTTATGAAGGTAAATTAGGTTTAGTAAGTGGAGAAAATGTTTCTCTTGGTCAAGATGAAGATGGACTACCTGTTACAGGTAAAGCAACTAAATTCGGCTTAGTAGCTAATGCACTTGCTGGTTTTGATTATTATATCGTTCCCAATATTTACTTAGGTGCTGAAATTTATTACGGTCTTGGAATCACTAGCTCTACACCAGAAGGAGGTGATACAAATACTAAGATTGAATTAGCTCCTGGTGTTACAGGTTCTTTCAGACTTGGTTGGAGATTCTAATCAAATCCCAAATATATTTATTAAAAAATCCCGAATTCGTTCGGGATTTTTTATTTGTGGAATCTCTAAATCAGGAGTTAATAAATCTATTGCCTTTATAATATTTGTCCTTCACTTAGCCATGGCTGTAAACTCAGGGCTATGTTTTTAATTATATCATAACGGCTCAAACATCTTTACTCTTAAGTAAATCCGGTCTTCTTTCCTGTGTACGCTTGAGGGCTTCTTCGTAGCGCCACTCTTCAATTTTTTTGAGGTCACCACTCAGCAGTATATCCGGAATTTTCCAGCCATTATAATCGGCCGGTCTTGTATAAACCGGTGGTGCCAGCAGGTTATCCTGAAATGAATCAGTGAGGGCTGAGGTTTCATCATTTAATACGCCGGGGATTAAGCGTCCGATGGCATCCACTAATACAATGGCAGCCGTTTCTCCGCCGCTTAATACATAATCACCAATAGATATTTCCATGGTTACATAATGATCGCGGATGCGCTGATCAATGCCTTTGTAATGTCCGCAGATGAGCAGTATATTATTTTTTAAGGAAAGGGCATTGGTCATCGGCTGATTCAATGTTTTGCCATCGGGTGTTAGATATATGATGTCATCAAAGGTGGTTTCTTTTTGTAGTTCCAATATCGCTTTCTCCAGTGGCTCACACATCATCACCATGCCGGCTCCTCCGCCATACTGATAATCATCTACCTGTCCGTATTCATTCACGGCCCATTTACGTAAATGATGCAAGGTTACCTGTAGCAGTCCTTTCTCTTTTGCTCTTTTTAAAATAGAGTGACTCAGCGGACTTTCCATTAACTCAGGAATGACAGAGAGGATGTGGATGTGCATAGTGCAAAGATAGGATATGCTTTTTGTGTCGCCCCTATGGGGCTTGAGGATGTATGCTATATATTTTGCTATTGATATACAGCTCCTATGGAGCTAAATATATAATGTATAGTTATTATTTGTTTCAATAATATAAGTGTTGAGCCTAATAGAGCCCCATCGGGGCGATATATTAGAAGAAACGTCAATAGTTAAACGATCATAGCTCCGTAGGAGCGAAACAAATTATAAAAAATATCAACAAAAAATGCTGTCATGTTTTTTTAGATATCATCCACAACCCTGCAAACGTGAGAATGCCATTGATGATAAGCAGTTCAATTCCGATTTTAAATCCCTTAAAGATTTTAGCGGATTGTTCTACCAATAGTTGTCCAAATGATCCGGTTAATTCAAGCTTTTTTACAAACCATTCTGCATTATTGAGCATATCAATACCTAACACCAGCAGAGGAGCGATGATACAAACAATCCAAGCATATTGATCATGTACTGTTCTCTTGGTTAAAATGCCAAAAGCAAACAATCCCAGCAGCGGACCATACGTATATCCGGCTACTTTCAGAATTACATCAATAATCGATTTGTCGTCAATCCATTTAAAGATCATCACGCAAATGAAGAATACAATGGATAATGAGAGATGAACGGTAAGTCTGATTTTTTTTGCCGCTTTTTCACTGAGTTCTTTTTTTCTTTTGAGTCCGATAATATCCAGACAGAAAGAAGAGGTGAGTGCAGTTAATGCACCATCTGCACTCGGAAATAAAGCTGAAATGAGTCCGATGATAAATACGACACCAATGCCCGCAGATAAATAGTTTCCTAAGGCGATGGAGGGGAAAATATCATCTCCCTTGGCTGCTATCTGCAGTGTGTCTGCATAGATATAGAGCAGGCCTCCCATCAACAGAAATAAAAAATTAACAACCAGCAATATAACACTCAGGGTAATGACATTTTTTTGTGAATCTTTCAGGGTCCTTACGCTTATGTTTTTTTGCATCATTTCCTGATCCAGTCCGGTCATGGCAATGGTGATAAAGGCTCCTCCCAGAATTTGTTTGATAAAAAATCCGGGTGCATTCATGTCGGTATTGAATAGCTTGCTCATGCCTTTGGTATGCATGGCATCTAGTGTGGAAGAAATATTAAGGTTAAGAATTTGCATGATGGCAGCAATGCAAACAATAAGTCCGATCAGCATGCAGGATGTTTGCAGGGTGTCGGTATATACAATGGTTTTTACACCTCCTTCAAATGTGTACAGTAAAATAAGTAAGAGTATTACCAGTGCTGTTAACCAGAAAGGTATGCCCATGCTATCCAGAATAAAGATCTGCAGGATATTTACCACCAGATACATTCTGGCTGTAGCGCCTAATGTTCTGGAGAGAATGAAATAGGTAGCACCTGTCTTATAACTTATTTTTCCAAAGCGCTGATGTAAGTAATCATAAATGGAAGTGAGATTCATTTTATAATACAACGGAAGCAGTACAAATGCGATGACAAGATAGCCCAGAAAATAACCGAGAACCACCTGAAAATACTGAAAGCCACCTGCGCCTACCGTACCGGGAACGCTCACAAATGTTACACCGCTTAATGAAGTTCCGATCATACCGAAAGCCACCAGCATCCAGTTGCTGCTGCGGTTACCAATGAAGAAAGAGTCATTGTTGGCATTGCGGGAAGTGTACCAGGCAACGATCAATAATAAAATAAAATACCCCAGCACAAAAGAGAATAACAATGCGGCAGACATGTATATGATTTGTTGCTAAGATAAGGGATAGTCGAAGAAGTTGTAATGGTTGTGGTTGTTCTCATGGTTCTCATGGTTTTTTGGACTGATGTACTAACGACCACGACAAGGAGAACTGTATCTAACCTTACACCCTTTCTCTCATGACTCGTCTTGGTCTTTTCTTCTGGTTTAAATAAAATGAAAAGCCCGTACGGAATATTGGCAGTTGTCGGTTAAACCCATCCACATACGGAGACTTGCGATCGCCCATTACATCGATCATGATGCTTGTATAAAACTGAGACTGACCAATAAATCTTGAGCCAAAGCCACCTCCCACCAATAAGCTGGAGGCGTTGTAGCTGAAACGGTTTTGTATGCTTCCACTTATCTTTTCACTATACGCTATAGTATTATACTCATATTGTCCGCCCAGGAAGAAGCGATCCATTGGCCAGATACGAAGGAAGGGGCCTCCTCCGTAAACGGTTTGTCTGTAGGTAATAGGAAGTCCCGGATCATTTTGACTTATATAGTTAAAGTTGATGGAGATACCGGCATCGATCACTTTATTGAAACTGTATCCTACTTCGGGATTTAATCCGATGATAAAGCCATTAAAAAAACCCAGATTCAGTCCGGAACCGAGAAACATTTGTTCTTTATGAAATTTATTGGACTGTGCACTTGCAAGCATAGTGCAGGCAGTGAATATGAGGATAAATAGAATATTCTTCATACATCAAATATCAAAAATTTTTCCCGGATTCAGAATGAGGTTTGGATCAAATGTTTTTTTGATCCCGCGCATGATCTCGATGGCTGCATCCTGCATCACAACCGGCATAAACCCTTTTTGTATCAATCCTATTCCATGTTCACCGCTGATGGTACCCCCCAGGCTATGCACAAGTGTAAACAGGTCTTTCAGGATCAAATTCATTTCTTCATTGCCATAACTATTGGGAGTGCCTTCTTTGTGTATTCTTACATGTAAGTTGCCATCTCCGGCATGACCATAACATACCACATCAAACTGATGTTGTTTACCCAGGGCTTTTACGCCTCTGATTAAAGAGGGGAGTTCAGCTCTGGGGACGACCGTATCTTCTTCTATTGTATATCCTTTCATTTTTACCGCTTCGGCTGTTCTGCGGCGCAGTTTCCATAGTTCTGCTTTTTGTTGCGCATCATCCGCAAAGTAGATTTCACCAATATCATATTTAGTAAGCAGTTCACTGATGGCCTCCATCTCTTTCATTAATACCTCTGTATCATTCCCATCGACCTCAATAATTAAATGAGCAGCAGTATCTTCAGTAACAGGAACCACGCTGCTGTCGACCATTTTGCTGACAATTTGCAAGGCATCAATTTCAACTAATTCCAGTCCGCTCGGGATGAATCCTGCTCTGAATATTTCACTTACCGCTTCACCGGCCTGTTCAAGATTTCGGAAAGGTACCAGCATTAGCAGGTCCTGTTTGGGGTGAGGGATGAGTCGTAATACTATTTTAGTAACGATTCCTAATGTTCCCTCGCTACCCACCATGAGTTGGGTTAGGTTATAGCCGGTGGCATTCTTCAATACATTGGCGCCTGTCCAGATGATTTCGCCGGTAGGTAAAACCACTTCCAGATTCAGAACATAATCTTTTACAACCCCATATTTTACGGCTTTAGGGCCACCACTGTTTTCGGCGATATTGCCGCCAATAAAACAAGAGCCTCTGCTACTGGGATCGGGAGGGTAAAACAATCCAACTGCTTTCACTTCATTCATCAACACCTCCGTGATTACACCGGGCTCGGTGGTAACCTGTAAGTTACGTTGGTCGATATGGAGAATCGAATTCATTCTTTCAGTACTGAGTACAACCCCACCTTTCAATGCCAGTGCCCCACCACTCAGACCGGTACCTGCACCTCGTGGGGTAACGGGAATTTTATGTTGGTTACAGAGGTGCATGATGGCACTGATCTCCTCTGCCGTTCTCGGTTTCACAACTACCTCAGGAATAAAATGTAAATTCTCCGTTTCATCGTGGGCATAGATATCACGGGTTTCCTCATCTGCAAAAACATAAGAAGCCCCTGCGATGGAACGCAGTTCTTCTATAATGACAGCAGTTAGTTTTGAGTAGGAGTTGCTGTTATTGTTCGATGGTCGTTGTTCGTTGGCTGTTGTTGGTATCACTATGATTATCTGAATTTTATGCAAAAATCGGGAAAGGATTTTATGTATAAAAATTATGTGGAGGAGTCGGTAAAAATAAAACGAACTAACTTTAGCAAGATGTTTTCCTCCGACTATATTGATTACTACGCCGTTCTCAGCCTCCCCCAGCATGCAAATGCCGAGGAAGTACGCAGGGCATACCGAAAAAAGGTGATGGACTGCCATCCTGATCTGTATCCTGAAGATCCTGAAAAACTTCGGTTATTCAATACCGTTAAAGAAGCCTACGAAACACTCACACATCCTCAAAAGAAAGAAATTTTTTTACAGGAGCGATGGCGAAGAAAGGCCGGCGGATTATCGGTGGAGGGAAAGGTGTTTTCTCCCTCGGTATATCTCAAACAATGTCTGGCTATGAACCGGCAACTGGCGGCCATGGATGTCTATCGTATATCGGAACAGCAGATTATTCAGCAGCTAAGCCATTTACTGAGTAAAGATAAAATGGCTGCTCTGAAGGAAGCCAAAGATCCTTTGATGGTGAGTGCGGTGGTAGAGGCCCTGTTGCCATGTACACGTTTTTTATCACTCCAGCCTTTACGTACCATAGCAGATGTTTTGATGAATGTATCCGGAGATGATCCGCGGCTGCAACAAAAGATCAACAAGCTGATAGCTGAAAAAAAACGGGAGCATCGTCAGTCTTTCTGGAAAATTCCTTTCATTATATTTTTGACAGTTCTTCTTTGTTTACTGATGTATTGGATTTGATAATTTCCTCCCCCTTCACCCTCCCGCTTGAGGCGGGACAAGCTCTCCAGAGGGGGATACGTTCTAACCATCCCACAACCATCAACCTTCTTTATCTTTGCCTCATGCATTATGTTTCTGCGGAATCGCTTACCAAAAGTTATGGTATCCGTCCTCTTTTTGAATCCATCACCTTTCATATATCTGAAGGAGATAAAATCGCTCTCATTGCCAGAAACGGTAGTGGAAAATCCACCTTACTAAAGATTCTTGCAGGAAAGGAATATCCCGATGAGGGCTCTTGTTTTATCAACAAAGAAGTGCAGGTGGTCCTCTTTGAGCAGGAAACGAATTTCATCTCCGGCGCTTCCGTATTAGATAATATTTTTCATCATCGTCATCCGCTGATGGATATCATCAAGCATTATGAAGCACTGGTAAATGATCCAAAAGATACGGATGCCTATCATACATCACTGAATGAGGCGGTGGTTAGCATGGATGAAAAAGGGGCGTGGGACTTTGATGCGAAGGTGAAACAGATCCTTAGCAAATTGCAGATTCATCAGTTGACGCAGTCAATAGATACTTTATCGGGGGGACAAAAAAAACGCGTAGCCCTTGCGCGTACGCTCATAGATATTGGATTTGATAACCGGCATATTTTACTGATCATGGATGAGCCCACCAATCACCTGGATGTGGCGATGGTAGAATGGCTGGAGCAATATATCAACAAAGAAAATATTACTTTACTGCTGGTAACACATGACCGATATTTTTTAGATTCAGTGTGTGATGAGATCTGGGAGCTGGAAGGAGGAAAGCTGTATACTTATAAAGGAGATTATGAAAATTACCTGACCCGTAAGGCTGCCCGTATTGAAAGTGATCTGGCGAGTATTGATAAATCTAAAAATCTGTATCGCAAAGAACTGGAGTGGATGCGTAAGCAACCCAGGGCACGTACTACCAAAAGCAAATCAAGACAAGACCGCTTTTACGATATTGAAGCCAAAGCCAAGACCAAGCTCGAAGATCAGCAAGTGAAGCTCGATATGAAAATGACACGATTGGGCGGAAAGATCGTGGAGATGAAAAAAGTATATAAATCCTATGGGGAAAAGATTCTTCTCAAAGGATTTGATTACACTTTTAAAAAAGGAGAGCGGGTAGGTATCATTGGAAAAAATGGGGCAGGCAAATCTACTTTCCTTGAAATATTACAGGGCATCATGGAGCCTGATAGCGGGAAGATCAATACAGGGGATACGGTCGTATTTGGTCACTATGCACAGAAAGGATTGGAGGTAAAAGAAGATATGCGGGTGATTGAATATGTAAAAAATATAGCGGAGAATTTTCCTTTAAGTACCGGAGGTTCTTTAAGTGCCGCTCAGTTTTTACAGCTTTTTTTATTTGAACCCGATAAACAATATAGTTATATATCCACGCTTAGTGGAGGAGAGAAAAGAAGATTACAGTTATTGACCATTCTTTTTAAGAATCCCAATTTTTTAATTCTAGACGAACCCACGAATGATCTTGATTTGCCTACGCTGGCCGTATTAGAAAACTTTCTTGATGAGTTTGCCGGATGTTTGGTTATGGTAAGTCATGATCGCTATTTCATGGATCGGCTGACAGATCATTTATTTGTATTTAAGGGAGACGGTATAATCGAAGATTTTCCCGGTAATTATGCCGACTATCGGATGTCGCAAAAAGATGAAGCTTCACCTTCTATCACTACAAATGAAAAGAAGGATGATACATTAAGTTCCGGTACTATTCAATTGAGTGAACCCAAAAAAAGGTTGAGTTATAAAGAGAAGCGTGAGTTTGAAATGCTGGAAGGAGAAATTACAACTTTGCGTGAGGAAAAGAAAAATCTTGAATTACAATTAGCAGGAGGTCAGCATAATTATCAGGAGTTAGAGATCATTACTACACGCATCGGTCAAATTGATATGCTTGTGGATGAGAAAGAAATGAGATGGTTGGAATTAAGCGAGTATGATCTTTGATGTTATACCGCAAAACTTTCTCCGCAACCACAAGTGCGGGTTGCATTAGGGTTGTTGAAATAAAAGCCTTTACCATTCAGGCCTTCACTGAAATCAAGTGTAGTGTCCAGCAAGTATAAAAAACTCTTGAGGTCTGTTACCACTTTCACTCCATTATTTTCAAAGACCTGATCATTGGGTTTCGATTCGTTATCAAAATCCAGTTTGTAACTAAGTCCACTGCATCCACCACCGACCACAGAAACCCGTAAGAACCAGGAGTCGTCTTGTATCTGATCGGCCTGTTGCATTAAGCTGAGTACTTTTTCTTTGGCTTTGTCACTAACGTAGATCATAGCAATTACAAAATTAGGAATTAATCATTAAGAATGAATAAATAGCCTTTATCATTGGCTGCTTCAAAATGAAAATCGAATATTCTCAGATCTTACTTCTTAACTGTGAAAAGCATTAATATGGATAGCTTTTTAGGAATATGACTTCCCAATCAATCTTATCATTTCAATGGCCTGATCAATTTCTTCTTTTGTTGTCATTCTGCCCAGGCTGATCCGAAAAGTCTTATTCATTTCCTCTTTGGAAAGTCCCATGGCTTTCAATACAT
>JBKCGY010000082.1:0-4314 GCA_046303015.1 Bacteroidota bacterium
CGTCTATCAGTAACTAATGGAACATCACCAAACATTTTAACCAAAGAAAAATAGTAAAATGCTCTGATAAAATATACCTCACCATACAAGGCCTCTTTCCCAGCAAAAGTTATCTGCCGGCCATCCGGATTTTGATCTTTGTATTGTTGCAAATAATTACAACGATTGATACCCTCGTAGGCAGCCTGCCATATCTCCGTCAGATTTGCATTGACTGGCGTATGGGTATAATCATCTATTTGCTGAAAGGATAACACATCGGAAGCATTCTCACCGCCACTCACAGCATTATCGGATGCAATATCTCCAATCATGGGCATATAAGTCATCCACTGCATAGGCGTGTATGCACTTACGACCATCATACGATAATCTTCTTCTGATTTTAAATAATCCAGTTCAGAAATGCGAAAATCTTCCCGAGGATTATAGTCTACCCATTTCTTACATGAGCCCAGCAGTGTTATCAGCGCTAACATACCGGCTACTTTGATATATATATTCTTCATTGTTTTGAGTTTATGATGGCAATTAAAGTTTAATATCCAAACCAAATGCGTAAGTTCTAGCTTGAGGATATGCACCTCTGTCTATACCTGTATCCAATATACCTCCTGATATCTCCGGATCAAATCCGGTATATTTAGTGAGCACAAAGGCATTTTTAACTTGCAGATATACGCGCACCTTACTAAAAACTTTCTTAAATATTTTATCAGAGAATGTATAGCCTAACTGAACGTTTTTCAGTTTCACAAATGAGCCATCTTCTACATATCGGTCTGACACTCTGATATTGCTGTTTGCATCCGTAAAGGAATAACGCGGATATCTTGCGTCATTAGTGGTTCCTGGGCCTGTCCATCTGTTCAATATGGATCTGTCCTTATTGGTATAGTTTGCATTTCTTTCATAAGCCCGATAAATATCATTGCCAACTGACGCATATGTGAACGCAGAGAAATCAAAATTTTTGTATTCCAGATTCAAGTTCCAACCCAGTGTGAAATCAGGAAATGGATCGCCAATTTGCGTTTGATCAAGTGAATTGATAATACCATCATTATTCATATCCACATAACGGAGATCACCTGGTACTGCCCCCGTCTGATCTGCAGCAGCATCAATTTCTTTCTGGGATTGAAACAAACCATTGGTTTTGTAACCATAAAAATATCCGGGCGTATACCCTTTTTCAAATACAGTAACGCTCTGAGATTGACCATTGAAATAATAACCTCCAATAATTTTAGCAGTTCCATCATCATTGGTTGCTGTTACTTTATTCTTAACCGTTGTAAATGTTACCGATGTGTTCAATCGTAAAGACTTAGATATATTTTCCGTATAACCTATCGTCAAATCGATACCTCTGCTTTGGGTTGACCCAATATTAGAGGTAGGAATAGGCACGGTACCCAGATAAAGAGAAGCGGAAGGTGTAAATAAAAGCCCATTTACATTCTTCTGAAAATAATCAAAAGAGACGCTGAATTTACTTTTTAAAATATTGGCATCAAATCCGATGTTCGTTTGGATTTGTTTTTCCCAGGCAAGATTATTATTTGCGGCAGACGCTACTGTAGAGCCCGGATAAAAAACATCCCCGAAAGTATAACCATTGCTATTGGCGGTGGGTCCGTAACTGGGTCCACCGGTAATAATACTTGTAAATTGTGGGTCTACATTCTCATTTCCAATACTTCCTACACTACCCCGAATCTTCAGATAATCTATAAACCCAACTTTAAAAAATGATTCCTGAGAAAGAATCCAGCCCAACGATCCGGAGAAAAAGTTAGCAAATTTATTGTTTTTGCCAAAAGCATAAGATCCATCTCTACGCATAGTTAAAGAAGCCAGATAGCGGTCTTTATAATCATAATTGAATCTTCCGAAATAAGAAAGATTCCTACGGAAATACTGATAATAATATCCGCTCAGGGCATTTGTGTTTGTAGCTACATTATTCCCTGTGGCAGCTGTGAAGTCAGCAAATTCCCATGAATTAAAAGGAACATCCTGACGGGTGGCGCCTGCAGCATTGCCTGACACTTTTGATACTGAAACACCAAGAATGGCATCTAATGAATGATCTTTAAACTGAGTATTGTAACTGCCGAATGTTTCCCATGTATAATTAAAGTTGCTTGTCTTTTCATGCGCCACTTGATTATGACGACCTACAACGGTTGACCCATCAGCATTCATTGAATTATCTACATTGAAGGGGCCATAAAATACAAGCGGTGTAAAGCTTTTGGCATTGCCATCATATTTGGTATAACCAAAACGGGATGTCAATGTAAGATTCTTTAATACATCATACTGAAACTCAAATTTTCCATATAATTTATTGCCAATATTTTTATTATATGTATTATCCAGTTTGGTAAGCGGATTAAAGATTTCTGAGAGTATGAGATTGCTGAAACCGTATTTTCCAACCGTGTTAGGTACATTGTTATATACAGGCACAGTAGGGTCAAAATTAATAGCACTGCCCAGCACACTATTAAATGAATTTTCCTGTATACCCCTTGCATCTAATAATACAGCAGTAGTATTGACAATAAATTTTAGACGGGAGGTCAGATCAAACTGAAGATTGGCCGTGAAATTACCTCTGTTAAAGCTGGATTTATCACTACCTCCTACAATACCACCCTGATTCAAAAATCCGGCAGACAGAAAATAAGACATCCGATCGCCACCGCCTTTTGCAGAAACATTGTATGACTGAAGTGGAGCGCGTTCAAATACCTTCTCCTGCCAGTTTGTACCGACACCTATGCCAGACAGATTGGGGAAAATGAGATTACCACCTGCCGCAGTGCTACCCTCATTAATCATAGCCGCATATTCAGTAGCATTAAGTACTCCTACATAATTAACAGCCTCCTGTACGCCATAATTACTGTTGACATTGATTTCAGTTTTTTGATTTTTTCTTCCATATTTTGTAGTAACAACAATTACCCCATTGCCTCCTTTCACACCATATATAGCAGTGGTGGCCGCATCTTTAAGTACATTTATCGACTCAATATCCGTTGCATTAATGGCATTGAGATCAGTTAATGTTTGAGGAACACCATCAATGATTACGATCGGGTCGGTTCCGGAAAAAGAAGGAATACCGCGGATCAGTACAGTCGGTTTTGCACCGGGTGTACCAGCCTGAATAACATTAACACCCGAAGCCCTGCCCTGAAGAGCCTCTTCCATCCGAACTGGCTTTAACTTTTCAATATCGGCTGCTTTTACCGTGGCAATAGCACCTGAAACTTTGGTAATGCGCTGTGTTCCATAACCTACAACAACAATTTCATTCAGATCGCTTGGAACAGGTTCCAGCTGAATCTCAATGGGACCGACTCCCGAAAGAGTTTGTCGAATTGTTTTCATACCCGCATAAGATATGATCAAGACTGATTTTGGATCCGCTGAGATGCTAAAAAGCCCTTTTTGATCCGTTAATGTTGAAGCCCCTGATTTTTCAACTCTAATAGTGGCCCCTGAAAGTGGCTCCATTGTTGACTTATTCACGACACGTCCTGAAAATTTCTGTCCTTGTGCAGACAGAAGCATAGATTTGGCCGTAAAAAAGAGGAGTAGACCAAGCAAACCGATTTTTAATTTCATAAGCAATAAATTTTTAGAAATTCGTACCCTGAAAGGATTAGTAAAAGTAGGCTCAACACCCTTCTTTTTCTAAAAATCACCCACAACATCACTACATCAATTTCCCAATTTTAGCCTGTTTTAGTCTAAAAATGCCACTACATTACTACATCCATTGATTTTTTGGTATATTCACATAGCATAACATAAGTTTCGATGTATAAGATTCTTGCCTGCCTCCTCCTTCCTTTTCTTGCTGTTGGTCAGAACACCATCGGCTTTCCGGAAGTCATCAACTATTCCAGGCAAGAGTATATGGGAGGGCTTCAAAACTGGGATGTCGAGCAAGATGCCTCCACTGGAATCATTTTCTTTGCAAATAATGAGGG
The DNA here is from genome assembly GCA_046303015.1 of Bacteroidota bacterium. Lineage (GTDB taxonomy): Bacteria > Bacteroidota > Bacteroidia > Chitinophagales > Chitinophagaceae > Lacibacter. The sequence continues at coordinate 4,014 of JBKCGY010000082.1, forward strand.
GCTTTTAAGCTTTGACGGAAAATACTGGAACCTTTACCCCCTACCCAATAAAACCATCGTACGATCTGTAAAATCAGGGGTATCAGGTAAAATATATGTAGGCGGACAGGATGAACTTGGATATTTTGCGCCCAATCCCTCCGGAATCCTTACATACCATAGCTTATTACCTCAATTACCCGAAAAAGAGAGGTCTTTTGGAGATATATGGGATATCGTGCCTTTTCATATGGATATATTTTTTCGCAGCTCCGGGAAAATATTCCAGATCACAGAAAGGAATTCATTGAGTTTTAATGCT
>JBKCGY010000083.1:0-4823 GCA_046303015.1 Bacteroidota bacterium
TGAGTTACTTATTAAAGATTATTCCAGATCATCTATGTGTTTGATCGATTATATATTCCAAAAAAAATTTTATGTAAAAGATTCGCTTCATCCTATGATATGGGAATATCAGACTGATCAAAAAAAGATCCTCGGATATGATTGTCGTGCTGCAGTTACATTTTTTCGTGGACGCAACTATATGGCATACTATACTCCTGACCTTTCTATGAAAGGAGGTCCCTGGAAATTTGGAGGCTTGCCCGGACTCATCCTGGAAGTAGTTTCTTTGGATGCCCATTATAGTTTCCGTGCAACCGGCATTCAGCAAGGAGAGCCTGTTTATATATCCGATTTTGATTTGCATGAAAACGAACAATTGAGTTGGCAGGAATACTGCCATCAAACCATTTACACCATCAATCAATACGTTCGTTACATGCAATCTGTAAGTAATGACCCCGGCAGTCAGGTGAATCTTCGTGTCGATCGCCCTGAAATTATTTATCCGGCTGCACAAACCGGAACGGGTATTGCATCAGACTAACCTTATCTGACTATGTACTATTCTCTTTTTTTCTACGTCTGCAGTTTGTACTGGAGTTTGTTTTCTGTCGTGCATGAGGCGGCTTTGAATCCTTTTTCATATGTTATGGATACAATCCCTCAACTTTCGGAAATTATTATTTCCGGAAAGAGAAGTCCTCTTGTTCAGAAGAAAGATACGCTCGTTTTTAGTGCAGATGCCTTTAAAAATGGCACCGAAAAACGTTTGGAAGATCTATTGCGAAATATACCTGGAATGAAGGTTGATCCTTTCAATGGTAAGTTATCTTATATGGGCAGAACGATTCAGGCAGTTAAACTGGATGGGGCTGATCTGACAGGTTTGGATTATGTGAACCTAACTCGTAATATTTCCTCAGACCTGATTGATGCTATAGAGGCCATCGATAATGATCCTGACAACCCATTGCTGAAAGAGATCCGACCTTCAGGAAAGTTGGTACTGAATCTTAAACTCAAGAAAGGTAAAGGTCGCAGTAGCGGTGAAGTGGCCGCTGGTCTGGGTGCTTTTAGTGATCAACATGATTTGGCAGATCTAAAAGCCAATCTCCTTCGACTTTCTAAAAAGATCAAATCATTTATGACGGCAGGAATGAATAACCGAGGTGTACAGTATGGCGCATTTAATTATTTTGATGAGCCGGAGGTTAAGGTGGATGGTCCGGATGAATATAAACCGTTTCCCATTATTGTTTCTTCTTTGCAGTCGCTTTTGCTTCCTCCTCAGCGATATTACAGGAATCAAAACTATATGATGAATGGGAACTATATGTTCCAGCCCAAAGATCCTCATCGTTCTATTCGTTTGAACTTCTATGGTATGACAGATCGATTGCATACTCAATACGATCAAGCCAATATATATCGTCTGGAAACAAAGATCCCATCTACCAGTGATGAAATCAATACACGGATTAATCCTATTTTTTCTAAATTTTCAATCGAATGGAAACAATTCCTCGGCCCCAAAGTATGGATGAAATATGCAAGTGTTACTGATCGAAATTATCATGCTAATCTGATCCGCCAACTCATGAATAAAAAGTTAGTATTAAATGGTTGCATGGCGCAGCAACAATTTCGGTATTATCATCAAGTTGATTTCACATATAGCATTAGCCGGTTTATGGCTTTTAGAACGGTGTTGAATCTGGGGAGATATGATTTGAATGAACAAATGCGATGGGAGGGATCTTTGCCTATCGATTCCTTGAGAACAGATCAAATTCAGATCGTAAAACAGAAAAGAATCATTGCCGACGGTCGTGTCTTTCTATATGCTCAAAAAAATAATCACGATTATGAAATGGAGACGGGTTTCACCAAGATTCGTACAGTTTTTCATGCTAAATATTCGGGTACAGATAATGTGGCTATCAATCAGATTTATCAGCATTACATACAAGCTTATCAGTCAGTTACAGCCCGTTTTCGTTGGGGAGGATGGATGGTGAGGCCTAAGATAAAGGTGGCGGCTAATGATTTCGGGATATCTTACCCAACTAATGAAAGGATCTTGATAAAGCCGCCTTTGTTCGAACCGGAGATCTCTGTGACTAAAAAACTTTCAGATCAACTGAAATGGGTAAATGATTTTTCGATCAGCAATCGTTTGCTATCTGAGCGCCCTTTTTTTGAATATCCGGTGTGGGTATCTGCCAGAGAGCTATATGTAAACAGCGTCATTCCTGAATTGCAGAATGTGATCAAAATGCAGAGTGTTATACTCTGTCAGGATTTGTTTCGTCAACTCCATGGACAAGTCCATTTATCTTATGTCAGGATGAATAAGGTAGTTGCTTCACAGCTGAACATTGATGCCCGCAACACACAAACGAATTTTAGTGTTTTAGATAAACCGGTTGAGCGGTTTGTTATTCAAGCAAGCGCAGAAAAATTCATACCTAAACTACGTGCAACCTTCTTGCTGGAAAGCCATTATTCAACATCCTATTATTATAATTTTATTAATGATAAGGATATTAGAAAAAATACCATTAATTTATTTGAATCTTCAATTAAGATCAGTAAGAATTTGCCAAAGAATATAAAAGTTGTGTATGATGTAAAATTCATTCATAATAAGGTGCTTTCTTCTTCCTCATCCCGACAAGGATTTGGGCAACTTAGTGAATCTTTTCAGGTGCTTTGGCAAAAATCTAAAATCGGGTTTGCTCGATTGATTACTGAGCGGTACCGACCGCAATTATCGTCTTCTTATTCTATTTTCTTTCTTGATGCAGAGGTATTATATAAGCCTGTGGGTCATAAATTTAGTTTTTCGGTTGTTGGTAAGAATTTGCTCAATTATCGGTATTTCAAACAGGTACAAATTAGTGATTATGGGAGCACTGAAATCATGACCCGTTTGTTGCCCGGATACGTTATGATAGAGTATGCCTACCGATTTTGATAGTACTTACACATCAACTATTTCTGCCATGAATAACAATGCGTCTATTTTTTTGCTACATTTATCTGACTTAAATTGCATTGGAACGCATAAAGTTCATCAACCCATGCCTCAGGACCTTCAATTAAAATTTGCCATAGCCGACGATCATAAGATCTTTCGGGACGGGATCAAGATGGCCTTACAGGGTCGCCCTCACCTGAAGTGTATCTGGGAGGTGCAGGATGGGAAAGAGCTGATGCATAAGCTGATGGTGAAGCAGCCCGATGTTTTGTTGCTGGATATTCGAATGCCCGAGCTGGATGGGGTAAATGCACTTTCTCTCATACGGCGCCATCATGAACACATTAAGATCATTGTATTGAGTATGTACGATGATCAGGAAATGGTAAGCAAGATGATGGAGATGGGGGCGAACGCCTACTTATCGAAAACGGCAGATCCGGATGAGATCTATCAGGCCATGCTTACCTGTATGAATGAGGATTTTTATTTCAATGATCTGGTGAATCAGGCTGTTTTACTCAAGCTCAATTATAAAAAGTCGGTTCGGCAGTTTTATCCGAATCCTGTTAAGTTTAACGAAAAAGAACTCCAGATCCTCAAATTGCTTGCGGAGGATAAAACCACAGATGAGATCTCCAAAGAGGTATTTTTAAGTCCACGTACGGTGGAGACGATTCGTCAGAACATGAAAAGCAAGGTAGGGGCTAAGACTATTGCCGGGCTGATTGTGTATGGGATGCGTAACAAATTACTGGAGTAGGCACCGTAAAAACCACATTTTCACATTCGGGTAAATATACCTTTACGTAATTTAATAAAATACGGAAATTTGTATCGTTAAATCCGTATCCCTGTTGGGTAATATTCCTGAGGGGTATTTTTCTTAAATCTAAATTTATTGTCGTGGAAAATATTATTAATGTGGCTATTACTGACGATCACGTGTTATTCCGTCAGGGTGTGAAGACAGCCATGGGCATGAAAAAAGATATTAAAATCGTATTTGAGGCGGATAATGGCATGCAGCTGTTGAATACACTGAAGCATACACAACCCGATGTTATTTTGCTAGATGTGAGTATGCCCATCATGGATGGGATTGCCACGCTGCCGGAGGTGAAGAAATTGTATCCGCACATCAAGGTAATCATGTTGACCATGCATGATGAGAGTACGATGGTAGCCAAACTTATGGAGCTGGGCGCGAATTCATATCTCACTAAAAACTCGGATAGTGAGTTAATCTATGAGGCTATTAAGACTTGTCATGAACAGGAGTATTTCTTTCATGCGCTAACCAACAGGGCATTAATTGATGAGCTAAAGATGAAGAGGCAGGGGGAAGGGGCTTATGCGCAGGATGCTAAACTGAATGACAAGGAGATCACGGTGTTGAAGCTGATGTGTGAGGAGAAGAGTACGAAGGAGATTGCGGATATCGTCGATCTCAGTCCGCGCACCGTAGAAGCGATCCGTGATAAACTGAAATCCAAAATCGGTGCGCGGTCAACCGCCGGCCTGATTTTATATGCGGTGAAGCATAATATAATTGAGGGTTGATGGTTGTGGGTTGTCGGTGGATTATGTCCCCCTCTGGAGGGGGTTGGGGGGAGGAAACCCACGTACTTGTTTTGACTTCTTAATTTCAAATTACTAATTACTCTTGATTCATGTTCTATTCAACGGCAGGTTTGAACAAAACCAGCCGCTAATTCCCCCCGATAACCGTGCTTTTCGCTACGGAGAGGGATTGTTTGAAACCATGCGGTGGCAACATGATGCTATTCCGCTTTTTGATTATCACTGGCAACGACTGATAGACTCCTTGCCCCTGTTGTATTTTGAATTACCCATGCAC
>JBKCGY010000084.1:0-9944 GCA_046303015.1 Bacteroidota bacterium
ATTCCAGATCCTGATACATCATGGGTACCACACAGATGGGGAAATCGCCGGCAATACCGCCGCCGATCTGGAAGAATCCGACGCCTTTCCCGGATGAATTATTCCGGTACCAGTCGGCCAGCCAGACCATGTATTCAATACCGCTTTTTACTGTATCTGCTTTGAGTTCCCCTTTAATAACATAGCTCGCAAAAATATTTCCGGTGGTGCTGTCTTCCCAACCCGGTACTACAATAGGAATATTTTTTTCGGCAGCTGCCACGATCCAGCTGTTCTTTGGATCGATCTCATAGTATTGTTGCAGATCTCCGCTTAAAACCGTTTTATATAAAAATTCATGAGGGAAATATCTTTCACCTTTCGCTTCCGCTTCTTTCCACTGACGATGTAAGTGTTTTTGCAAACGACGAAAGGCTTCTTCTTCCGGAATACAGGTATCCGTTACGCGGTTATAATGATTTTCCAATAAATCCCATTCGTCCTGCGGAGTAAGATCTCTATAGTTTGGCACTCGCTTATAGTGACTGTGCGCAACCAGATTCATCACGTCTTCTTCCAGATTGGCACCGGTGCAGCTGATGATATCTACTTTCCCTTGACGAATCATTTCAGCCAGAGAGATGCCCAGTTCGGCCGTACTCATGGCACCCGCAAGGGTAACCATCATTTTACCGCCCTCGTTTATATGCGTTTCATATCCTTTGGCGGCATCTAATAATGCAGCTGCATTGAAATGACGATAATGATGTTGAATGAAATGCGAAACCGGACCTTTATTCATAGAAGAAATAATTTAAAATTTGTGCAAATGTAGTATAAGTTACTTTCTTTGTCATAGCTTATAATCGTTGATCGTTTCTCGTTGTTCGAAAAACTCGAAAAACGAGAAATGAACGACGAAAAACGGAAAAGAACTTATCTTGGCGTTTCTCCCTATATTTTTATACTTGACAAACTTGATGAACTTTAAACTTAATTGGTTTTGGCCTCTGACTTTTGCGATAGGATTTCTGCCAGATCTTTTTCTATATTCCCATATTTACCATATTCAATGATTCTACCCTTTTCTAATCCGTTTTTCAATACTAAAATGGTGGGCACACGACTGATTTGAAAGGCTTCAGAAAGATAACCTATGGTTTTCTTTTGTCTGTCAACCCCTAATAGAGAAATTTTTTCTTTGGGGATATTTGATTTGCGAAGAAGTGTAAACAGTTTTGGGAGAATTTGTTGTGAATCTTCACACCAGGTTCCGAGGAATATGAGGAGATGAATACTGTCTTTATGATTATGTAAGAGTGAGTTAGTTAGAGAATCTGGTTTGTAATTTGAGAGATTTACATGCATCCAATTGAAGCTTGACTCATTGTTTAAAATTTCTTCACTGATTATACCTTGAAAGATTTTTTGTCCGGTTATGCTGTCTTTGAAACTTAGGTAGCCCACTTGTGCATTCACAGAAAGAGAAAATGAAATGAAAATAAAAATGATTTGCACTTGTCGCATTATATATCAGCTTTTAAGGCCAGTAAAAAAGATTTGAGCTGCTGCATTTTTTCGATCATAGCATAACGGGCAGCGGCTTCGTCTTTGTGCTTTTTGAGATATTCTTTGGCACCTTCAATCGTATATTTTCTTTGCCGGAGCAGGAAATGGATTAGTTGCAAAAGTTTTATATCGGCCAGGGTATAAAATCGATCTCCTTTTTTATTTTTTCTGGGATTGATTTGTTTGAATTCGGTTTCCCAGTAGCGCAGGGAGGATGGATTCATCCCAAACATCTGGCTTACTTCACTGATGCTATGGTATAGTTTTTTGCTCAGTTCTTCATCCGAGGGGAGTTCTATAGAATTCGCTTCTTCTGTAAGCGCTTTTAAACTTTTCCGACCTCTTTTAGACGGCACTTTTTGCTCTGCCTTTTTTTGAGGCTTATCATTAGATGGGGTGGTAAAGTCGAAAGCAATTTGCATGGCTGAATATTCCTGCTTTGAAGCTAAACAAATGTAGCGAATAAAAATTCAAAAGTTAAAAGTCGAAATCATTGCTGTCCGGTTAATCTTTTAAAATTATTTAGAAAGTCATGCGAATTTGCTTATGTCTCCCTCTGGAGGGGGTTAGGGGGGAGGACATAACTACATTCTTTATTGTTATTGTTACTTTCTTTGTAGCAATGACAAAGAAATGGCCATTCAATGTGGCAAAAAAACAATAATAAATATCACATTAAAGTAACCATAAAACTTTAAGAATGATGACTACAATCTTGTGGTAGGAACACTATTAATAACCGAAAATTTTTAAATTTAACCGGACAGCAATGCCTCTAAACCTTTAAACTCTTCACCAACTTTTTGCTTTTCCCCTTGGTCTTTTGACTTATCCATCCTAGTCTAAACTCTGATTACTAGCCGCAGCTATTTTCAGCATACGGTCAAACTGTTCGGGATTGAGGTCATTATAGAAGAAATAGATGGGGTCTAACGGCCTGCCATTTTTATGTACTTCATAATGGAGGTGAGGGCCGGTACTTTTTCCGGAATTACCTACCCATCCGATTACTTCCCCTCTTTTTACCTTGCCGCCTGTTCTTACTTTAATGCGATAGAGATGCCCGTATAAGGTTTCGTAACTGAATCCGTGTTTGATGATTACATGATTGCCATATCCGTTACCCGTATTGCCTGCCAGTTTTATGGTGCCATTGCCAGTGGCATAAACGGGTGTGCCCTGAGGTGCAGCAAAATCAAGGCCGGCATGCATTTTGGTAGTTTTATAAACCGGATCAATTCTATAGCCAAAGCCGGAAGAAAGACGGTTAAGATTTTTATTACTCACAGGTTGTATGGCGGGTGTGGAGGCGAGCAGTACTTCCTTATTTTTTACCATTTCGGTTATTTCGGCAAAGGATGACGCCTGTACATCAATTCTGTTTTTCAAGGTCTTGATTTTTCCTTGAATAGATTCATTCAGATCATTGTCTGACAGAGAGGCATTGATCTTTTCCTGTTTTTCTTTTTCCAGGGCTTTGGCGCGGGCACTGTCCGGGATGGGGCTGGCTTCAAAGATGGCACGATACACTTCATTGTCGCGCTGCTCAATCTCATTGAGGGCAACGCCGAGATTATCGAGTTCCTGTCTGGCCATTTTTAATTCTTCTTCCAGTCGGGCATTGGCATTCATTAGTCTTTTTTCATTAGCGCTGGGAAAATAGCGATAGATGAGTTGAGTGGCAAAGAAGGCAGCCACCGCCACTGCGGCAAACAGACCAAATACCCGGAGCAGCTTTACCCGCAGTGGCGTGATCAAACGCTCAAAGCGAAGTGTATGGGTATTATAGAAATATTTGATCTTCTTCATTCTGTTGTCTCTGTGTTTTGCCGTCCTTTACCGTAACTTAGCGGCTTTCCAGTGCAGGAAAGCAAAGATACATTTCGCGCCTGCAATTGCAAGATAAACCATTGTTCATTATGATGACGGCTGCGCAGATACGACAACAGTTTTTAGATTTTTTTGCTTCCAAACAACACACGATTGTTCCTTCGGCTCCTATCGTTGTAAAAAATGACCCAACCCTGCTTTTTACAAATGCAGGTATGAACCAATTTAAAGATTATTTTCTGGGCAATAAAAAAGCACCCTATAACCGTGTGGCCGATACACAAAAATGCCTTCGCGTTAGCGGTAAACACAACGATTTGGAAGAAGTGGGCGTCGATACCTATCATCATACCATGTTTGAAATGCTGGGTAACTGGAGCTTTGGCGATCCCGATAACGAAGCCGCCGGCTATTTCAAAAATGAAGCGATTGCTTGGAGCTGGGAATTGTTGACCGAAGTGTATAAGCTTGATAAAAGTCGTTTATACGTTACCGTTTTTGAAGGTGACCCCAAAGAAAATCTCCCTGCTTCATCCATCGCACTCGCTGCCTGGAAAAAATTAGTACCGGAAGACCATATCGTTTACGGAAACAAGAAAGATAATTTTTGGGAGATGGGTGATACCGGTCCCTGCGGACCCTGTTCTGAAATTCATGTAGATTGTCGTTCCGATGAAGAGCGCAAAAAAAATCCCGGAAGAGAGCTGGTCAACAAAGATCATCCGCAGGTTATTGAGATCTGGAATAATGTTTTTATTCAGTACAATCGCAAAAAAGATGGTAGTCTTGAATTGCTGAAGGCCAAACACGTAGATACCGGTATGGGCTTTGAGCGATTGGTACGCGTGCTGCAAAACAAACAGAGTAATTACGACACAGATATCTTCAGTGGCACAATCACTGAAACTGAAAAAATAACTCACAAAAAATATACGGCAGGAGATGATAAGCAAAGCGTCGCATTTAGAGTTATCGCAGATCATATCCGTGCCATTAGTTTTACCATTGCGGACGGTCAATTACCTTCCAATACAGGTGCCGGTTATGTGATAAGAAGAATTTTAAGAAGAGCTGTTCGCTATTATTATTCTTATCTCGATCATAAATCACCTTTGTTGTGTTCTCTCGTTCCACTTTTGGCTACACAGTTTGAAAATGTTTTTCCTGAATTGAAAAAACAGGAATCTTTTGTGGCGAAGGTAATCCGTGAGGAAGAAGATGCTTTTTTACGAACCCTCGATAAAGGACTTAAAAGAATTAGTGATATTTTGAATGAATCTGCCTCTTCGGGCCGCATTTCCGGAAAAGACGCTTTTGAATTATATGATACCTATGGATTCCCGATTGACCTGACTCGCTTGATCGCATCTGAAAATCAATTAGAGGTTGATGAGTCGGGATTTAATGCAGAGATGCAATTGCAGAAAGACCGGTCGCGTGCAGCTACTGCCATTGATGCCGGCGATTGGGTGGAAGTAAATGCAGGAAGCGGAACATTTGTAGGTTACGATACGCTTGAGATCAAGACAAAATTACTCAAGTACCGAACGGTTAATATGAAAGGGAAAACCAATTATCAGCTGGTGCTGGAGCAATCCCCTTTTTATGCTGAGAGTGGCGGTCAAGTGGGAGATGCCGGATTGGTCTCAATAGGAGATCAGGCGATTAATATAGTAGATACCCGAAAAGAAAACGATCTAATTATTTTATTCGCGGATCAATTGCCTCAGCATCCACACGGAGAAGTATATGCTACTGTGAATGCCGTTCAAAGAGAAAAAATCACTATACATCATTCTGCCACCCATCTTTTACATGCAGCTTTAAGAAAAGTGCTTGGCATACATGTGGCTCAAAAAGGTTCATTGGTCAATGCCGATCAGCTTCGCTTTGATTTCTCCCATTTTGCGAAAATGACGTTGGAAGAGATTCAAAATGTTGAGCGATTAGTCAATGAAAAAATAAGAGAGAATCATCCGGTAGTTATTAAAACTATGAAGAAAGATGAAGCCACAGCTTTGGGAGCCATGGCTTTATTTGGTGAAAAATATGGGGATCTGGTCCGAGTTGTGGTTATGGATGAAAAGTATTCCATAGAATTATGTGGAGGTACACATGTCGGATATACAGGAGCGTTGGGGTATTTTAAAATCATTGCTGAGTCTGCTGTTGCCGCAGGCGTCCGTAGAGTGGAAGCAATGAGTGGAGCAGCGGCTGAGGCATATATTAATAATGAGTTGCTTCAGCTTACGGCTGTGAAGGATTCGCTGAAAAATTCAAAAGATCCCGTGCAGGCAGTTGCCAATCTGCAGGAAGAGTTAAGCCTGTTGAGAAAGAAAGCGGAGCAATTGGAAAACCAGATTTTAATCGGCTTGCGAAATGAACTAATGATTCAGAAAGAAATAGTCAATGATATTTCTTTTATTGGAAAAGTAGTTGAACTGAGCAGTGCGGAAGCAGTAAAGAAATTAGCTCATGAGCTGAATCAACAATTACAGAATGGAGTGGTTGTGATATGCGCTAATGTATCCGGCAAAGCCTCTGTTGCTATTGCAATAAGTGATAGTTTAATGAAAGAAAAAAATCTGGATGCAGGTAGGCTCATCAAAGAGGTCGTGGCTCCGATCATCAAAGGTGGCGGCGGCGGACAGAAAACATTAGCCACCGCAGGCGGACAGGATGCATCTCATTTTGACCATCTCATTCTTGAGATCACCCGTTTGATAAAAGACATGGGATGATATCGAAATGCTTAAATAAGAGAATGCTTCTATGGGGCATCCCCTTTGCCTCTCTTTTTCTTATTCCTTTATATTTTTTACTGCATAATTATTTTCTGTACAGAGAAGAAGTAGATTTCTCTGCTATGACTGGATCGATTGCCGGATGGTTTATGCTGCCTTTTCTTGTATATAGCTTGCTATATATCCGGTTTAGGGAAAAAATGAAAACAGCCCTTCTGATTACTTTAGTTGTATTAATCTTTTATTTTTCCTTCGGACCCATTTATTCATTTTTATCATCTATCCCTTATGTTCGAGTATTGACTAAGGTCTCCGTTATAGGCGGATTGATCTTTGTGTTTATTATCCTGATTGTTTTTTTTCACCGACATATTAATTTTGAGAAAACCAGATTGCCTCAATTTATATGCACCCTCATCATATTTCTGATCATCTTTGATAGCTTTCATTTTTTCTTTCTTAATAACCGATTATCCAGCAATCGGTATGATCTGAATCCAAAAGATCCTCTCCCGGCTATCCGGTCTCCTCTCTTGAATAAGCCTGATATCTATTATATTTTCTTTGATGAACTGATGCAGTCAGATGCTGTGAAGGAATTTTTAGGTTATGACAATTCATTGCTCGATAGCGCCTTGACAAAAAAGGGTTTTTTTGTGGCTTCAAAAAGCAGGAGTGCCTATTATGCTACACCCTTTAGCATCGCATCTGCTTTTCAGTCTTCTGTATTTATTGAAAAGAAGAAAAAAAATATTCATCTGTTGGACTATCTGATCGCTTATAAAGAAATTCAGCAGAATGCTATAGTTCCCTATCTGATTAATCAGGGATACACCATACAGAATTTCGCGCATTATAAACTTTTCAAAGAAGAGTCTGAAGCTATGTTCAAGGATTCATCTTATGATACAAGGCAGATGGTTCTGAATCAGACTTTTTCATCTTTGATGTATCAGCTGATATATGGTGTGATGGCAGATCAGTTGCCCGACTTCATGCATAATTCTGAGGAAGAGCAAACTCAAGTGGCACATGCGCAAAAAACTATTCTCAAGAAATATGAGGAGATCAGGCAGGCATCTTTGAAGAAAAGCGGAAAGCCATTATTTGTTCACGGACATTTTTTTCTCCCCCATCTTCCTGTTTTTTTTGATTCAGCCGGTAGGACTTTACGCTATAAAGAAGTCAAATTTTATAAGCAAAATGAACAGCTGATTCCTGCCTATGAAATGAATCTGGCTTATTGTACGAAAATCGTTACGAATATGGTTGATGAGATTATGAAAAATACCCATAATCAGGCGGTGATTATTATTCAGTCGGATCATGGATTTCGCGGCAATCAGAAAAATCCCGTTCCTGCGGAATATAAGTTCAGGAATTTCACTGCCATCTATTATCCGGACAGAGATTATGAATCACTGGATAGTGCGGTTTATATGCCTAATACATTCCGGTATATCCTGAAAAAGTATACAAATGATTCTATCAGGCTGACTCCACCGGAATACATTCAGTTATCTTCTAATTTTCTGGATGATTAGGAGACTTATAATTTCCCTTTTAATATTTCATCTACAATTCCCGGATCCAATAATGTGGTGGTATCTCCTAAATTTGAAGTTTCTCCCTCTGCAATTTTGCGCAAGATCCTTCTCATGATTTTACCGCTGCGGGTTTTGGGTAAGCCCGATACAAATTGAATTTTATCTGGCTTGGCAATAGCACCAATGACTTTATTGACTGTTTGCAGAATATCTTTTTTAGTTAGTTCAGCATCATTGTTATGCAATTGCCCCATGATCACATAGGCGTAAATACCCTGACCTTTAATATCATGCGGATAGCCTACCACCGCACTCTCCACAACGCCGGCATGCATATTGATCGCATTTTCAATTTCTGCAGTTCCCAAACGATGTCCGCTTACATTCAGCACATCATCCACTCTGCCTGTGATTCGGAAATTCCCATCTTTATCTTGCAAAGCGCCGTCCCCTGTGAAATATAAATTTTCATAGGTAGCGAAATAATTTTGTCGGCATCGTTCATGGTCACCGTATGTGGTTCGAATTGTGGAGGGCCATGGCGCACGAATACATAAGTTGCCTTTTTTAATGCCATGTTCATCTGCTTCCGTAACCTCTTTACCATGTTCATCTACCAGCAAAGCATCAACACCTGGTAATGGTAAAGTAGCCCAGCTGGGTTTGGCATCTGTGATGCCGGCTAAATTTGAGATCAATACGCCACCAGTTTCCGTTTGCCACCAGGTATCTACAATGGGACATTTCTTTTTTCCTACATGTTCATCATACCAATGCCAGGCTTCTTCATTAATAGGCTCACCGACTGTACCTAATACTTTCAGTGAGGAAAGATCTTTTCCCTGAAAAGGTTCCAGCCCAAATCCCATTAAACTTCGGATAGCAGTAGGAGCGGTGTACAGAATATTGACTTTATGTTTATCGACGATTTCCCAGAATCTGCCCGCATCCGGCCAGGTAGGAATACCTTCAAACATTAATGTAGTGGCACCTGCACTTAGAGGGCCATAAAGAATATAGCTATGTCCCGTGATCCATCCAATATCAGCTGTACAGAAATGAATATCTCCCGGCTGGTATTGAAACACATTGACGAACGTATAGTTGGTCCATATCATGTAACCGGCGGTACTATGTACTACGCCTTTCGGTTTACCCGTACTTCCGGATGTATATAAAATAAATAAAGGATCTTCTGCATCCATTTCAGCGGCAGGGAAGTGAACACTTCCGTTTTGTTCGATCTGATGTTCTGCATGTTCCATTTCATCTTCCCACCATACATCACGTCCTTTGATCATGGAAACGGGCACTCTGGTTCGCGTATAAACGATCACTTTCTTTACGGTTTGATTTCCTGTGAGTGCATCATCAATAATACTCTTTAGAGGAATTTCTTTATTGCCCCTGAAGGCTCCATCGCAAGTGATGATATATTCAGCCTTTGCATCTTCCAGACGATCTGCAATACTTTGTGCAGAGAAACCCCCAAAGATCACACTGTGAATGGCACCAATTCTTGCGCAGCCAAGTACAGCATAAGCCAGTTCAGGCACCATACCCATATAGATACATACACGATCTCCTTTTTTTACACCCAGGTTGGTGAGCATTTGAGCAACCTGGCAAACTCTTTTATGTAATCGGTTATAGGTAACTACTCGTACTCTTTCGTTTGGATCATTGGGTTCCCAAATGATGGCGGGTTGTTCTCCCAGTTCTTGCAGATGACGGTCGATACAATTTTCGGTGATATTTAATTTGCCGCCCTGAAACCATTTTACTGAGGGTTCTTTAAAGTTCCAGTCAAGCACTTTGTCCCAACCTTTTTTCCATTGAAAATGATTGGCTATATCATTCCAGAATTGTGCAGGATTTTCCAGACTTTTTTTACGCGCATCCAGATATTGCTGATAGGACTTGATCTGATAAGAATAATGCATATAGCAAATGATTGAGGGAGGAAGATAAATAAAAAAGAGAATATGCTGTTATTGGTTGGTGGTTGATAGTTTTGCAGTCATTTGTCAAACTTTATAAACTTTATAAACTGTAGCGCTTTAATTTTGTGTCCACAAATCATTTGTATCTTCTGTCATGTCAATTGAAGTTCATCAACTCACTAAAACCTACGGCACACAAAAAGCGGTAGATCAGATTAGTTTCCAGGCAAAGCCCGGGGAGATTGTTGGTTTTTTGGGGCCTAATGGAGCAGGGAAATCCACCACGATGAAAATGATCTCGGGCTATCTGGAGCCTGATGGAGGAGAAATTA
>JBKCGY010000085.1:0-2640 GCA_046303015.1 Bacteroidota bacterium
CCATACTGAATGGCTTTTCTAAGCGCGGGCCAGAATTCTTTGGGATCTTTCAGATCGGATGCCGTAAGACAAAAAGGAATTTTATTTTTTTCAAAAATAGCCGGAGCAAAAGGCGCATTTTCCCAGTGGCGCATATCTTCCAGAGAGATGTAACGGGCATTGTTAGCATCTTCCACATCCATAGTTGCGGGGAAATTGAGTGGGAGTATAAAGGATGCTTTTGTGGCTGACATTTCTTTGATACGCTGGTATTCGTTCCCGCCTGCTTTAATAACATATTGTATGCCAAATTCATCACCAATGCGGTCGGCTCGTATTGCATTCCATTTATCATTCGCTTCGAAAATATGGGGCAGACTCATTTGTTCATTCCAGTGTTTCAGGGTAAGATTCACCCCTTCGCCAGAAGGATTGGATCGGTACCATAAAGCATCGAGATGGGTTTGGCGCAGCAAGGCAATGCTACCCATCATAGAATTTGGATATGCCTGTGTAGAGGAGCCTTTGTTAAATGAAAAATGGGCGGATGCTTTTTCTTTGAGGATGACTTTATTTTCTTTTTGATTGGCAAAGGTTACTACTGTGCCGGTTCCTCTTGCAATTCCATCTTTTAGATGGGTAAGTCCGGCTCCAAAACCCAGATCTCTCCATCCTTTTGCAACGAGCTCATTGACCGTAAAAAAGCTGATGGCACCTGTTTCAGAACGGATGGCCTGATTCCACCCATAAGCCCCCTTGGTATTGGAACTCAGCTGAACGGGACTGTTATAACTGAACCCTGTGGCCGGTTTTTGTACTGCCGGCATACCATAATCAGTATATAGCTCAATGAAAGAGGGGTAAATGAATTTTTCCTCACAATTGACCTCAACGGCATCAGCAGGGATTGGAATATTGTTGCCGATTCTTAGGATTTTTCCGTTTTCGATAATAAGTGTGGCATCGCTAATCATGTTTCCTGCCTGTTGGATAATGGTCGCATGGGTAAAGGCAAATTTGCCACTTCGGTTGTCTGCCACATCATTTAAGGGAAAGGTTTTTTGTGCCTGAAGGCTGGCTACTAAAAGAAAAAGGGGGAGGGAGAGTAAAATTCTCATAACTAATGAATAATCAAATGAATATTTAAATTAAGCAACCTTCGTCAATTAACAATCAATAAATGGACGAAAGGGACAACTAAAAAAATCTTCGACAGAATGGGTAAAGATGGCGGCTTTTATGTCACCCACCCTTATCTTTGCGCCAAATTTGAGGAACAGCATGGCGTTTAGAAGCATAAAATCCTTATTGGCATTGGTTTTCAGCGGATTTTTCCTGCTGTCAACCTTCTCTGCTCAGGCCAGCGGAGACCCCGCTCCCGGTGGCAAACTGAATCCGGCCGATGTGATCATTGAGCATATTTCAGACGGACATGAGTTTCATTTTTTTACTTTAGGCGATTTTCATGCAACCGTTCCTTTGCCTGTAATTCTTTATTCACCTCAGCGCGGATGGGATGGTTTCCTCTCTTCCAAATTTCATCATGGCCACGATGCCTATAATGGGTACCGATTGGAACATGGTAAAATACATGCAGTAAAAGAGGATGGTATAACAACCGACGAAGCTATTACGGTGTACGATCTTTCTTTAACCCGCAATGTGGTTCAGTTATTTATTGCTTTGATCCTACTCGTTTGGATCATGACAGGTATTGCAGGAAAATATCGCAGAGGAGAAGGTACAAAACAAGCGCCCAAGGGGTTACAAAATGCGATTGAGCCTGTTATCACCTTTGTGAGAGATGAGGTAGCCAAGCCTAATCTCGGCAAAAAACATCAGAAGTATTTACCTTACTTGTTGACGGTATTTTTCTTCATTCTGATCAATAACTTATTCGGATTGATGCCCGGTTCGGCGAATGTGACCGGCAATATCGCCTTTACGGCCATGTTAGGTATCATTTCTTTCTTTGTGATTTTATTCAGCACGAACATCCATTTCTGGAAGCATATTTTCTGGCCTCCGGTTCCTCATGCCGTTAAGCCGATCCTTGTACCGGTAGAGTTATTGGGTGTTTTTACAAAGCCTTTTGCCTTGATCATCCGTTTGTTTGCCAATATGACGGCCGGCCACGTGATCATGCTAAGTTTTATTTGTTTGATTTTCATTTTCGGTGAAATGAGTAAAGCCCTGGGTTATGGAGCCTCTCCATTATTCATTGTTTTGGTTGTTTTCATCTATATGATTGAAATATTGGTTGCTTTTATTCAGGCGTTCATCTTCACAAATCTTACCGCTGTGTTCATCGGTCAGGCATTTGAGGAAACGCATCATGAAGAGGAGGGACATCATTAAGATTTTTTTATTGTTCATTTTTTAAAACCAAGTATCATGAGTCTATTGACGATTTTACTGGATGCAAGCCTTTCTCACTTAGGGGGTGCCATTGGTGCCGGCTTAGCTGCTATCGGTGCCGGTATCGGTATCGGTCAGATTGGTAAAGGTGCTGTTGATGCAATCGCGCGTCAGCCGGAAGCTTCCAACGACATTCGTGCAAACATGATCCTGACTGCGGCTTTCGTTGAGGGTGTTGCCCTTCTTGCTGCGGTAGCAGGTCTGCTGGCTGTATTCAAATAAGCCCACGAAACACATTACTGC
>JBKCGY010000086.1:0-7722 GCA_046303015.1 Bacteroidota bacterium
CCGGTTGCGAAAAGCCTGCATGCTGAGATAGAACAAAAAGTTATTTTTAATTGGCAATAAAACGAATATTCAGAGATTTAAATCCCTGAATATGGGTAGAGATTAGGCTCCCACAGTATCCGCACTGTACCCATAGATAGCAGGGTTTTTGCCACCCATCGGCCGTACATAACTGGATAATTGTCCTCGGTGATGGATGACATCAAAAAAGAAAAACCACATCATCTGCATACGGGGTAAGGTCACCAAAGGCTTACCCGCTACCAGCAATTCCACCGATTCGTTACTCCATTTTTCCTCTGAATAAGACGTCAGTAAATCACTCACCTCCGCCCATAAAACATTGAGTTTAGCCACTCCATCAGCAGCATTGGAAAATGGATATGATAAAATCTCGTCGCAAATATTGCCACGCAGTATCACAGCCAGGTCCGCAACATGTGCAATAATATGTTCTGTTATTTCATAAGCAGAACGGCTGACAGGATGTGGACGATACGAAAGCTGATCGTCAGGTAAATTAGAGATTAAAGCATCTGTGCCTTTTAATTCATTGTCGAAGCAAGCTTTAAAAAATTGTAGATTTGTCAAGATATTATTATTTAGGATGATTAAGATACGATTAATTTCATTAAATTTAAAACATGTACGGTTTAGTCAACAAAGCTATTAAGGACCTGGTGGTAGCAAATTACGGAGAAAATGTATGGAAAGACATTTGTAAAAGAGCAGGTTTTTTTGAAGAAGATTTCCTGGGAATGTCACCCTACCCTGATCAACTTACCTTTGATCTTGTTAGGCATACCAGCGAGGCTTTACAAGTAGACCCTTCCGTTGTGCTTGAATTATTTGGAGAACACTGGATCATTTATACGGCTGAAGGCGGGTATGGAGACATCATTCGTATGACAGGTGAAACCTTTCCAGAATTCCTTAGCAATCTGGATTTCCTGCATGATCGCATACAAAATGTCATGCATGAACTCAGGCCGCCATTATTTACCACAAGAAATGAAACAGAAAATTCTATAGAAATAGAATATCGTACCCATCGGAGTGGACTAACTCCCATGGTCATTGGCATCCTGAGAGGAACAGGTAAAAGATTCGGATTGTCTGTTCAGGTAGAGCATATCCAAAAAAAATCCGAACAATCAGATTGCGATGTATTTCGTGTCAGATGGTAGTATATGGACAAAAAATCTTTTGAACAACAAGAAGCATCGCGGCTACTAACGCTGCAACAACTCCACATTCTGGATAGTCCTACCGAAAAGGAATTTGATGAAATCATAGAGTTGGCGGCAGCTATATGTGAAGTGCCGATCTGTGTTTTTTCTCTTGTTGACGAAAACAGACAGTGGTTTAAAGCCTGTGTGGGACTTAGCGATAAAGAAACCTCAAGAGAAATATCCTTCTGTGCTCATGCCATTATGAAGCCAGACGAACCACTCATCATTGAAGATGCCAATACAGATGATCGCTTTAAGAATAATCCGCTTGTAACCGGAAATCCGCATATTGTTTTCTATGCGGGCTTTCCTGTATTACACAAAGGAATGCCGATGGGTACTATCTGCGTGATCGACTTCAAAAAAAGGAGTCTAAATGCATTGCAGATGCAAGCAATGAAAACCTTTGCCCAAAGCATAGGGCAATTACTTCAACTAAGAGAAGATAAACAGCAATATGAAAAAGAAAAAAAACTATTTACCAAAGCTTTAAATCTAAACTCATCCTACTACCTACTCATTGATCAGCATCTTAAGATTAAAGAAATCGGCAATAATTTCAAAAAATCAATTCCCTCGATTGAAAACAACACAAATTTCTATGACCATTTTAAATGGCACTCAAATTTTGATATCGAAAGCTTCCTAAATAGCAATAAAGAAGATTATGGGAAACTCATATTAATGGACGCAGTTGAGCATAAACAAAGATTTAAGTGCTCCATTTCTAAATTAGAAGGCCATATTATTATCTGCGCTGCACCTGTAATTAATACACAGTTTAAAATAGAAGACTATCGAATCAAGACCAAAGATTTCTCGAGTCATGATTCCATTTTAGAATATCTTTTTTTACAGGAAACAACCGGAAGAAATTTTGCAGAAGCAAAAGAAATCAATCAAAAAATCACGGCCAAGTCTGTCGAACTGGAAAAGCTAATCAATCAATTACAAATTAAAGAAAGAGAACTGATTCTATCCAATATAAGGATTGAAGAACAGAAGCAATTTTACAGTGAAATATTAAATAATTTCCCAACTGATATTGCTGTATTCTCAACGGACCATCGATATTTATTTGTCAATTCAAGAGGAATTAAAGATCAGGAAACAAGAGATTTCATGATCGGCAGAACTGATTACGACTACTGTGATCTTCGAAAGATTGACTACAGCATTGCAGATAAAAGAAGAGAACAGTTCAACAAGGTGGTAGCCACAAAAAATACCGTCGAATGGGAAGACGCTTATCCTCAGGCGGATGGCTCCAATAAATATATCTTAAGACGCTTTGCCCCTGTTTTGAATTCCACAGGCGACTTAATCAGTATCATTGGATATGGCATTGAAATTACCGAACTCAAGAACTACCAAATACAGATCGAGAAACAAAATGAATCCATTAAAAATATAAATGAAAATCTAGAACAGATTGTTATTGAAAAGACACAAAAAAATAATGAGCTTACCCAAATGCTTTCCCACCAGGATAAACTAGCCATGGTTGGAGAAATTACGGCAGGCATCACACACGATCTAAATACTCCTTTGGGAGCCATTAAAGTTGGATCTGAAAGCCTGAAATACACGCTTGAAGAGCTATTTAGCCATGTATTGGAACCCACTTCAATGGAACAGGTTGCTTACGCATGCAATGCTGCACAAAATCAGACGTATGATCTGTTTATAGGTGGCATGCAAACCAAGAAAGAATCAGAATCTTTCAAAGAAGTACTAGAGCAATTCTATCCAGAACTTTCAAGCCAGCATAAAAAACTTTCAGAAGGTCTGGTAAAAGCACGCGTAAGTGTTGATGACACTGAAGGCATCCGCTGGATCCTGCAATTTGAAAACAGGCTTGCCTTCCTTGAGTTAATTTATGTGATTAAAGCCATTAGATTCTTTATTGATACTATTTTACAGGCCTCCGACCGGGCATCCGGCGTTATCAAAAACTTACGCTTCTACTTAAAAGAAGGCTCCATAACTGAAATGAGCAATATAGACCTATTATCGAGCATACAAACAGTACTTTCCATATTCAGTCATGAAATCAAAAAAGGAATCGAACTACAATTGGATGTACCTAAAAAGTTACAGATTTTTGGATATGAAGCGAAGATCTATCAGCTTTGGTCTAACATCATCAAAAATGCATTGGATGCTATGAAATCCAAAGGCATCATTCTCATAAAGGCAAAAGAAACAACTGACAAGGTTATTGTAGAGATTTCCAACAACGGCCCAGAAATTCCGGCAGAGATCAAAGAAAAAATATTCGATAAATTCTTTACTACAAAGGACGAGAGTTCAGGTACAGGACTGGGGCTCAACATAGTAAAACAAAGCGTTGAGGAGCATCGCGGACAAATATCCGTTGCATCTGATCCAAACTTAACTACCTTTACGATCAGTATTCCTAAATTAAAATCATTATGACACAGTATGCCATTATATGTGTAGATGATGATCCATTAATTACACAGCTTTTAAGTTTTCAGCTCAGAAAATGGATCAATCCATTAACCACCATTATTGAAACATATGTAGAGCCAAAAAATGTAATGGCTTCTATAGATGAAATATATGAATTGGGTATTCGTGTCATCTTTATTATCGTAGACTACCAAATGCCAGGAATGAACGGGGCTCAATTAACCCGAAACATCAAAGCAAAATACAAGAATATTCACTTTGTAATGCTATCCGGACAAGCCAATGAAGTAGTGGTATCTCAATTAAAAGATGAACAGGTTCTCGATAATTTTATATCCAAACCCTGGAATGAAGAACAGTTGCATAAGATCATTCAGCCATATCTGGCAGCAATTGAGTAAATCAACTTTTAGCAGTCGACTGTCAGCAGCTCAATCTCCTCACTTCTTCAAATCTTTGCCAGAAAAAGACATGGGCAACAACAATAAAGTATCTGGAACAATCCATACTTCACCTTCCATGCCGCTTAAAATCAATGGAATGGCATGACCAGAACGATAGGTGTATTCTGCAAGTGCCTGACGACAAATACCACATGGGGTAATGGGATCACTACTCGACCCTTCTGCATTAAAATAGCTAATTGCCATTTTTTTAATATCTGCATTTTTATGTAGAGAAGAAACGGCTGCCAGTACGACTCGCTCTGCACAAATACCGGCAGGGAAAGATGCATTTTCCTGATTTGCACCGGATACAACGGAACCGTCAGATAACAAAACCGCGGCTCCTACGCTAAAATTTGAATAAGGCGCATAGGCTTTTGTTGTAGCTGCTCGAGCCTCCTCCATCAGCAATCGGTCATCTTCATTCAATTCTTCTGATGATGCAAACGTTTGATATTCGAAATGATATACTTTTTGAATCATTACTATATACGGTATCACGTAAGATAAGAAAAAAACAGTAAAGGCAGCCTGTATGTAATGATTAAAATTATAATTTGATCAATCTCCTCTGCGGGCAACCTGCACTCTGGTGCCTAGGCGAAATTCAACAGGGAGCATCTTGCCATTAAGTGCACCATACACCATATCTACACGCAAAACTTTAAAAATATTTTCCAAACCAAAGTTCCATTCAGTATAAGAAGCACGATCAAACCAAAGCGCACGACCTCCGGCAACAAAATACCAATTCCATTTTTTCAATAGCGGGATCTTATTGGTAATAAAACCATTGAAATGATGTTCGGCAAAAACAGCATAATGCATATCCGCATTATTACTGAATAAGTAAAAATCAGGCAACTGAAAGGCATTCATATAATCTGAAGAAAAAGAAAAACGATTTCCAGTGAAATGATAATAATCCTGAATTTCTACACGCTTTTTATTGATAAAGCCACCTGTTCTTATTTTCCAGCTGAGGGCTCCTTTTAATTTCCAGTTCCAGGTATCTTCAAGAGAAGTCTGCCATTTATCAAAATCCACATCACTTCCCAATAAACCCTTCACTCCCTTTGTATATTTTGCAGTAAATAATGGCCAGCGCGAACCTATATTAATGACCCGGTCCGGAAATTCAATGTATCTGGATCTATGGCGATAGCTAAATCCTAAGGAAAATAAAAAGGCATCATGACGCCTAAATTGTTCAGTTAATACTTCATTAGGATAGTTAGGCGAATACATTTTATCATTAGCCCTTACCCAGGAAGCATCCGATGTGTTATCAAAAGGAATCCGGTCCTGAAATTCAACACCTCCAAAAACGATAAAACCAGTCCCTACTCCTTTAGAGATGTCTGACCTTACATAATTAGCCGCATACATTTTTAAAAAATTATCCTCATTCTGTAAGGCTGAGAATGTATTAACGAGAGGGTCAACCGGATTTTCGGGGTCAAACTGTAAAGGACGGATCCCTCCGGATAAAGAAAATTCAGTCAGATATTTTTTTCCACTGAAATTTCGAAAAGTTCCCCAGTAATACAATTGATCAGCAGAAAGTCCGTAGCGTATATGCGGGATAATCTCATACCGTTTGCGTTGATTGATTTTTTGCGTAAATGTAAAAGGCATATCAAACACAACGCCTTCACCCGGATAAAAACTAACAGACTGTATGGCAGAAGGTATCGTAAATGATCTTTTTACAGCTTGATATGAAAGTGTTTTACCTGATAAAAGGAGCTCTGTCAATTTTATTTTATTTCTTTTCTTATCGAGGGAGTCGAGATATTCAGGCCGGCTTCTCAATTGCTCCAGACTATCTTTTTTGATATAGTCTTTTCTTTCCTCATCTGCCAGTGTTAATGGACGAATACTATCCCAATAGTTGAATGATTTTTTATTACTACCATCCACATATTTCAGAAACACGTTATCAAAATGCTTTTTCGAGAATGCCGGCTCCGTATTGACATTCGTATATACATTTGAAAAACTTCCATAGGCATCAAAGCCAAAGAATTTGATAGCCGGGTATATTACCTGATTCTGGATAATCCAGAAATCTTTGCCTTTTTGCTGATACAATTGTTCAACACGAAGTGTATCCGCAAAGGACATTTGACTTTCTTTGGTAAGTATCAGATTCACACTATGAATACACCAGGCATCCTCTACAATCTGAATGATGCCACTGAAGGCTGGCTCATATTTTCTTTTGGGGATTACGCGAATGGAGTGGATCTGCTGGTTATCTTCAAAATACGTCCCCATATATTTATATCTGTAAATAGAGAGCGCATTATCTGCGATTGGAGAAACAAATCCACGGGGATTCAATACTGATCTGAGATTAATATTATTTTCATAAAAAGAGATCCATCTTGCACCGGCAAAACCGAATCCATCCTTATCCCCACTCACCCTGGTACTCACCACTTCGATCTTCGATTTACCTTTCCCTTCCACTGAAACTTTGGATACTGTTTCCGACAGGTAGATCATTTTTTTCTTACTGGAATCACCGTCCTCAAAATCCACTTTCTGACCCATGAACTTATTGGGAAAGTCTCTCAAATTCATTACCCCTTTACTATACACATCACATTCATAGGCGCGCATATCTTCCAGATAATATTTTCTTTTTTTGATTGCATTACGAATGATTTCATAAGCCGGATCTTCCGCATCCGATCTGATAACCACTTCTTTTAAACTTACCCGTTGCTCAGTCAGTACAACATCTAATGTAAGAGGGGTATCTCCTATGATTACATCCATCTCCTTCTTTTCATAACCCACATTGCGAAAGATGATGACATATTTACCCGGTGCCAGATCCAGAAAATAGCTGCCCTGATTATTAGCGGCAGTAGTGACATTTTTATTCTTTACAGATAAAGAGGTAAAGGGAAGTGCTTCTCCTTTTTCATTACGAACCGTACCGGACAAACGAATAGCAAGAGCTGCATTAAAAATACCGGCTAAAAAAAAGATTGTTATTACTAGTTTTTGCATGAGAAATGCAAAGTTAAAGATGATTTAGATTCATAATGATATCCGTAAATTGTTGGTTGTAAAAATCGAAAGACAAAAAAAGAACATCGAAAAACGAATCTGTCTGTGCGTTACACTAGTCTATCACTATTTATTACGGTGATTAATTATAGCCTTATTTATTGTTCGGAGAAATAAATTTCTATCTTTTCAAAAATGCGCTTCTCCCTAATGAACCGGTTAAAGCAGAAAGACCGCCTAGCAAAGCTCCAATCACAGTTGTGATAAGAATAAGAAAAGAATACTGATCGTTCTTCAGAAAGAGTTGTGCAATCTTTTTGGATAGAATATGATGATTGGAAGTATCCATCATCCATGCGAGTCCGCCCCATACAATTAACAAAGCAATAAATCCGCTCAGAAACGCCATACCAGGCTTCAGTGGCATGAATGCAAATATGATCATGGTAATAGGCACAAATGTCCACCAGGGAAGAAAAGCTCCTGACAAATATGAGAGGAGGATGGTAAGTATGGTTGGGAGGAAATGTTTCATATGTATATTTTTTATTGTTTTTTAATTGCCATATGTTATGCCCTTAAAA
>JBKCGY010000087.1:0-4305 GCA_046303015.1 Bacteroidota bacterium
TACAGTGGATACTGATGGCAGCACCGGTAGTGGCGGTCCCTGGAAATTAAAAAATCTAACAATTGAAACAGGAGGTAAGGTTTGGGATAATGCTTTAAGCACTATATCCCCATTTGGAAACACTTACATTGAGGTATATGGAAATATTATTTGTAATGGCGTTATTGGTAGCCCAACAGGCGATGACATTTCTTTTGATATTGCAGGAGGAACTACCTGTACCATTTCCGGTACAGGATCTTTTACCGCGGCTCGTTTACGAAAAGATAACACTCTAAATAACGCATCAAATGCGAGTGTTATTATTGACATGAATATTAATTTAACTTGGAGTAGTGCTTCAGGGACAGTACTTTTTAATGATGCGGGAGCCGCTTCAAGACTGGATGTTACTGTAAATTCAGGAAAAACAGTTAGATGCTTTGGCCCAGGTTCGATTGCATGTAATGTTTCTATTGATGGCACAAATGGTGCAGATGGTATTGAATGCGGTGGCGCATATACAATTTACGGAACACTAGATGTGGATGGTACATTTTACGCTAAAAACAATAATAACACAAATAATACTTCATTAATAATCAAGAATGGAGGTTTAGTAAAATGCAGATACATTGATACGGGTCCTAGCGGAACTGCGGGCAATACATTAACAATAGAAAGCGGAGGCAGGTTAAATATTTTCGGCAGTGTTGATACAGTTGCAGCTACACTCAATCAAACAACCTGGAATAATTTCAGCACCACTAACAATACCTGGGATTTTCAACCAGGAAGTACGATTGAATACTCAGGCAATACACGACAAACAATTAATGGCATTACTCAATGCAGCAATTTTACAGTTTCAGGCGGTAGCATAAAAACTGTTGGTAATAATTTCAGAGTTGATGGTATTCTTACACTTACAAATGGACTACTTACAACAAGCTCAACCAATCTGTTAACCCTCTCATCTACGGCCACTTGCCCCGGCGGAGGCTCGTTCAGTTCCTTTGTAAACGGCCCCATGCGTAAAGAAGGATCTGCGGCTTTCAGATTTCCGGTTGGTAAACAAGCAGTCAACCGCACAAACTTATCTGGCACTGGCAATGTAATGAATGGCGGTTACAGACCCATATCAATATCCGGCATGACAGCCAATTCAAACTTTTTGGCTGAATATCAGTTGTCCAATCCTTACCTACAAGGCCCAATTAGTCCGGATGCTACTGCCGTAGGATTGCAAGGTATTAGTCGCTGTGAATACTGGGATCTTGTAAGAGAAGCCGGCACACAAACACCTACAGTCACGCTGTCCTGGTCTGATAATTCTGTTTCCGGACAAAGCCAGTGTAACGTGGGCCCATATATCATCAGTCCGGCCTCAACTTTTGTCGTTCCTTTTTTTAATGGTATGTGGGGTGATCAAAACTCAAGCTTTTATGGTCGTACAGGATCCATAACAACCCCAACAAGTCCATTGTTTTTGGGTGAAATCAGCTGGGATGGCACATCAGGTGTTATTGACAGCTACCTGAAATTTGTCATTGGCACCAACAACTGGCAACAGGCCCCCCTCCCCTACGATATCAAAAACTTCAAAGCTACCGGCAAAGGCAAGATCGTACAACTCGACTGGCTGATCAATCATAATGATGAGGTAAGGTCTTATGTGATTGAGCGGAGTAAAGACGGGATACATTTTGAAAATATGAAAATGGTACCTGCCCGAGCAAATGAAGAATGGGCTGCTTATGTTGACACAGATCCCGCGCCGTTTAACGGTTGGGGATACTACCGTTTACGCATAACCGATTTCTCAGGGAAAATAGGATATTCAAATGTTCAAAAAGTATGGATGGGTAAGGCCGGCACTTATGTTCAGGTGACTCCCAAACCTGCGAAGGATCGTCTGTGGGTCAATCTGGCAGAGCCGGAAAAGATCAACGAAATGGCAATTGTAAACAGTGTAGGCCAGTTACTCTTCAAACAAAACCGTTTCACCAATAATAATCAAATCGATATTTCATCTCTTCGTCCCGGTGTGTACTATGTACGCATCGTTGGACAAAACGGAATTTTTACAGAACCGTTTGTGAAGGAGTGATGAGGGAATAAATTTACTTCCCGACTCAGGAATAAAACTCTCTTATAAAGTTATAGTCTCCCCTAAATCCCCCTCTAAGAGGGGGATTTTATGATGTTTTTCAACTAACTTTAGGATACATCTATGTTATCCTTACGCTACCAATTTGATTTTTTAAGTATTGTTCTGATACTACTCTTCTTCTCAGCAACACCTTTTCTTTTCAGTTGTCAAACTGATTCCAACGGACAAAAAAGTAATATTCAAATAATAGACACCCTTCCGCCACCCGACCTCTCTCTTCCCGGCGGATTCAGTGATCAGCAATCCTTGTTTTTTGATAGTATTTTCATTCAGGAATTCATTCATCATTATCCCAAATGGCAACCTTATAAAAAAGAAATACACAGCTTTTATCAAAAAAGAAATTTTGCCTATGCCTGGTATGACGAACAGGGCATGATCGAACAGGCATGGAACCTCTATAACAAAATTGAAAATATGGCGGAAGAGGGTGTAAGCATTCCGCTCCTGTATGAACCCGAACTTCAGCGTATGATGGATGATACAGCCGGCATTGATCATCATCGCCCGGATGTACTGCTGGATGTTATGCTCACAGCTCAATACTTCTTTTACGCCAAGCATATCTGGAGCGGATTAGGTAAAGCGGCATGGACGCAATAGCATGGGATCTGCCCAGAAAAAAATTGTCTTATGAGCAATATCTTGACTCATTATTAAACATGCCTTCTTCAGAATTCATGCAGCACGAGCCTGTCTATCCACAATACAAAAAGCTGAAAGAACAATTAAAAGTATATCAAAACATAGCTGCTGCCGGAGGATGGGATACGATTGCCTTACCGAAAAAATCAGTACGAAAAGGAGATAGTAATTTGATCGTGTCATACATCAGAACGAGACTTTATAAAACAAAAGATCTGATTCATTTAACGAACAATCTTGTTTTTGATGATGCACTGGAAACCGCTGTTAAAAAGTTTCAAAAACGACATGGTTTAACGGAAGATGGTGTAGTCGGCAAATCAGTGATAGAAGCCATGAATGTACGGGCAGAAAAAAGAATCGAACAGATCATTGTCAATATGGAGCGTTGTCGTTGGTTGCCTGTTCAGTTGAAGGATGAATACTTTGTTATTAATATTCCGGAATTCAAATTTCATGCTTATGTGAATGATACCCTACTGTGGAGCATGAAAGTAGTGGTTGGAAAATCCATTACCGAAACAGCCATATTTACCGGCACTATGAAATATGTGGTATTTGCTCCTTACTGGAATGTACCGGCAAGCATTTTAAATAATGAGATCCTGCCCGCCGTACACAAAAACAGTAATTACTTGAAAAATAATCATATGGAATGGGCAGGCAAAATTTTGCGACAAAAACCAGGTCCTTGGAATGCATTGGGTAAAGTAAAGTTTCTGTTTCCCAATAGTCATAATATTTACTTACACGACACTCCTACAAAAGAATTATTTAAAAGAGATCAGAGAACATTCAGTCATGGTTGTATTCGGGTAGAACAACCTAAAAAATTGGCACAATATGTTTTACAGCATCAGCCTGAATGGACAGAACAAAGAATTGATTCTGCGATGAATGGGGAGAAAGAGTTATATGTAAACTTAAAAAAAACATATCCTGTATTTATCTCATATTTTACGGCCTGGATAGATGATACGGGATTAATGAACTTCAGAAAAGATATTTACGAAAAAGATCAGCGCCTATTAAGTATGATATTAGAAAAGGGTGATATCGTAAAATAAAAAAGCCCCGCTAAAAAGCGAGGCTTTAAAAAATATGGCAGCTACCTACTCTCCCAGTTGGTATACTAGTACCATCGGCCATGAGGGGCTTAACTTCTCTGTTCGGTATGGGAAGAGGTGAACACCCTCGGCAAAACCACCATAAGTCGATTTGGATGATTAGATCCGAATAATGTCATATTGGGAAAAGTTATAACTGTTTTAAGCAATAAAAAAAATTAAAGCTTACGGGTAATTAGTACTACTCGACTTTACTGTTACCAGTTTTACATCTGTAGCCTATCAACGTTATCGTCTATAACGACCCTTAAAAGTAAACTCATCTTGAGGAAGGTTTCACGCTTAGATGCTTTCAGCGTTTATCCTGGCCACACATAGCTACTCTGCACTGCACCTGGCGGCACAACAGATACACCAGCGGTGTGTACGCTCCGGTCCTCT
>JBKCGY010000088.1:0-7563 GCA_046303015.1 Bacteroidota bacterium
CTTCCCAATCACTGATTAGGCAGCCATGGCATACTGTGTATTGCCATTTGAGATTTGAATATTCAGATTAACGTGCTAATTATCCAACGCACGACATGCTTACACTTTCAAAGATCTATGCTGTCAAAACCGGGCAGCCCCGTAGAACAAAGTTACAAATTTGTTGTCAGTTGTCAGTTATCGGTCATCGGTTATTGCTAACTGTCAACAGACAACAGGCAACCTACAACAGTATTTCTTCCTCATTTATTCCATCCCAAAAAATCATTCGCATTAGCATAAATCAATAAGCCAAATAGAATAATCATACCGGCCATCTGCGCATATTCAAGAAACTTCTGGCTTGGCTTTCTTTTGGTTATCATTTCCACCAAAGTAAATAACACATGTCCGCCATCTAATGCAGGAATCGGAAGTAGATTCATAAACGCCAATACTATACTAAAGAAAGCAGTGATATTCCAGAATGATTCCCAGTCCCATGTTTCGGGGAAAATAGATCCCATGGACTTAAACCCTCCTACTCCTTTATAAGCACCTGTATCGGGGTTTAATATCAACTTGAACTGATCCACATAAAAACCAAGTTTCTGAAAGGTTTTATGTACGCCAGCAGGAAAAGCAGCCAGCAGACTGTATTTTTTTCGCTCAATTTTAATAACCCCTAATTTATCATACTCTTCATTTGATAAAACAGGAATGCCAATTTTACCTTCGGCATTTACACTAGATGTTAATAATAACTCCTGCCCTTTTCTATTTACGGTAAGCAACACATTGCCGTTTTTCTTAGCCGCAATGAGTGGCGACATATCATCAAAATACTGAACTGCGATACCATCTATTGCTGTAATCACATCTCCTTCCTGCAACCCTGCTTTTACGGCATAGCTTGTGTCTTTAGGAGAAAGCTTACCTATAATAGTGGGTACACGCGGCATCAATAACAGTCCTCTTTTACCTTTAGATTCCACTAACTGCTCAATTAAATTTACGGGCAAGTTGATGGTTTGTCGTTGACCCTGTCTTTCAATTTGCACCGTACTGCCCGTTATAACAGCCGCATTGAGTTGTTCATAAAATTCAACCGGCTGATCATTGACCGCTACTATTTTATCGCCATTACGAATGCCGCTATTGTACAATAAGCTATCTGTTACCCAAATGCCGTTTTGTAAACTCGTCATTGGGATTTTCTTCTCTCCCCACACGAATAAAATCATAGCATAAATAATAAATGCAAGCAATACATTTACAGTTACACCCCCAATCATAATAATCAGTCTCTGCCAGGCCGGCTTACTTCTGAATTCCCATTCCTGAGGAGGATTTTTCATCGCTTCTTTATCCATACTCTCATCGATCATTCCGGCGATCTTAACATATCCTCCCAGTGGAAGCCATCCCACGCCATATTCTGTATCTCCCACCTTTTTCTTAAAAAAAGAGAACCAGGGATCAAAAAACAAATAGAATTTTTCAACGCGACATTTAAACCAACGAGCCGTTATAAAATGTCCGAATTCATGAAAGATAATCAAAATGGAAAGCGACAAGATTAATTGAGCCGCTTTGACACCTAATTCTGATGCCGTAATAGTCAATATTTGAGAGAGTAGCATGATTATTTTTATAGTGGTTGCAAATATCCGAGTTATGATTCATAAACACAACTCATAGAAAATATTATAATCTTATTAACGTAGCTGCATAATTCCTTGCTTCCGCATCACTATCCAGGTACTCATTCAGGGTTGGGTTGGGAATGAAAGTTATTTGCTGCATCGTCCTTTCAATCACATCCGTCATATCCAGAAACCCAATACGGTTGCGCAGGAAAGCCCAAACAGCAACTCATTGGCTGCATTCAACACACAGGGCACATTACCTCCTTTCTGTAAAGCCTCCATAGCCAGTGCCAAATTCCGGAAAGTCCTGATATCCGGCTCTTCAAATGTCAGCGTACTCACTTTCCTGAAATCATATCTCGGAAAATCATTGGTCAGACGATTAGGGAAGCCTAATGCATACTGTATAGGCAATTTCATGTCGGGCAGCCCCATCTGAGCCTTGATACTTCCGTCTTCAAATTGTACCATACTATGAATGATACTCTGCGGATGAATAATAACCTGAATCTGATCGGGACGAAGATTAAAAAGCCACTTTGCTTCGATCATCTCCAGTCCTTTATTCATCAGGGTTGCAGAATCAATGGTGATTTTTGCACCCATACTCCAGTTGGGATGCTGGAGTGCATGATCTCTTTTTACGTTCAGCAGAAAATTGGGCTTCTTTCCTCTGAAAGGACCTCCACTTGCCGTTAAAATTATTTTCTCAATGGGGTTGCGATGCTCACCAATGAGGCATTGAAAGATGGCAGAATGCTCGCTATCGACCGGCAAAATGGGCGTTTTATTGGCCACAGCCCTGTTCATCACAATCTCACCTGCTACCACCAATGTTTCTTTATTGGCAAGCGCAACAGCTTTCTTATTCTCTACCGCCTGTAACGTAGGTTTTAGTCCGGCAAATCCTACAATGGCGGCCAGCATCATATCATAGGTATCAAATGCTGCCACTTCCTCCAATGCTTTTTCACCGGCAAACACTTTGACATCGGTTGATGCCAAGGCAGACTTCACTTTTTGATATTTATTTTCATCCACAATAACAACCGCGTTCGGGTTGTGCTCCATCGCCTGTTGTACCAGCAACTCATCGTTACTATGGGCAGTAAGAATCTCTACTTCAAAAAGGTCAGGATGCTCTTTAACTACTTCCAGTGCCTGTGTCCCAATTGATCCGGTAGATCCAAATATGGCAATTCGTTTTTTCATTTTATATAAAAAAGTAAAACTATGGATTAATTCTGAAAGGAATGAGTGCATCCGCCAGCAGACGATCATTACTTAAGCGGGGCACCTTATTCTGTCCACCCAGTTTACCGATGCTTTTCATGTAATCAATAAATCCATTTTTGCGTATCGGCGTAATGACTAGTGGTTGTAAAATCCCACCTGCAATCAGATCATCATAGTAAATATTTTTTTTACGCATAAATTCATCCAGCTGAAATGAAAAAGCATGCATATCATCCGGCAATTGATCAAATTCAATAAACCATTCATGGTAACTTTTACCTTCACCCTGTTGTACCATTGGCGACACCGTAAATTCAATAATTTTTGTCTGAAAGGCTTCTGCCGTTTTCATCATACTTTCTTCCACCTCTTCTCCAATTACATGCTCACCGAAAGCAGAAATATAATGTTTGGTTCTACCGGTTACAATCAAACGGAATGGGTTTAAAGAAACAAATTTGACGATATCGCCAATCATGTAGCCCCAAAGTCCTGCGTTTGTAGAAATGACTAACGCATACTGCTCCCCCGTTTTCACTTCATGCAAAGGCAGTCGCTGGGGATTTTCTTTATGCAGTTCCTTTACCGGAACAAATTCATAAAAAATACCGTCGTTCGTGTTCAACAACATACCATCCGCCTCTTGAGAATCCTGAAATGCAAAAAATCCTTCACTAGCGGGGAATACCTCTATGCAATCCACTTTTCTTCCTATACTTTCAAAAAGTTTTGCTTTGTAAGGTTCAAAGTTGACCCCTCCTTGTATAAGCACCTGAAAGCCGGGAAAAATGTCGCCCACTTTTTTGCCGGTTCGTCTGATCAGTTCATCAAAATACATTTGTACCCATGGCGGAATGCCACTGATTAAAGTCATATTCTGATGTAAGGTCTCATTTACAATTTTTTGTAATTTTTCTTCCCAGTCTTCTATGCAGTTTGTTTCATAAGAAGGAAGTTGATTACCCCTGAGATATCTTGGAATCAGATGATTTGAAATCCCACTTAATCTGCCGGTAGGAATATCTCCTACTCTTTCCAATTCAGGAGATCCGGACAAAAAAATAAGTTTACCGTCAAAAAAAGATGTATTTCCGGTTTCGGCAGCATAACAAAGTGCTGCATTTCTAGCCGTACCAAAATGATTGCCAACTGAGTCTTTTGTGATAGGTATATATTTCACGCCACTGGTGGTGCCAGAAGTTTTGGCAAAATACAAAGGCCGACCTTTCCATAATACATTGGCCTTACCTTCAATGATACGGTTTATATAGGGCCTGAATTGTTCGTATTCTCGAAGCGGAACCGCTTGGATAAATTCCCTATGTTCCCGCACCTCCCCGAGCCGCATTTCACGGCCTATTTCCGTATTTTTCCCTATATGCAACAATGATTGCATGGTATTCGACTGGTCGAATATCGCTGTATTTTTATTTTTTTGAATCTGTTTATAGATATATCCGACAAAGGGCTTTGCCAGTATCGACTTAATTTTCATTGTAAATCAATTAATAGTGAGATCAGAACAGGGATAAAAAAAACCTTACTCATTGCAGTACTTCAAACCCACTTGTTGTGATCCGTATAAAGACAAAATTAAACACCCCCTCCCAAAATAAGCCACATATGACTATTTTTTTTACCCAATTTATCCCTTGATTTGAAAATAACCCTTACCTTTGCAGCCCTAATAATTATTCTATGTTCGCAATCGTAAAAATCGCCGGTCAGCAATTCAGAGTTACTGCCGGTCAAAGTTTATATGTTCCTCATCTCACCGGAAATGTAGGCGATACCGTTTCTTTTGATGAGGTATTACTGGTTGACAATGATGGTCAACTGCAAACGGGATCTGATGTAAAAGCAAAAGTACAGGCTGAAATACTGGCTGAGAAAAAAGGCAAAACGGTGATCGCATTTAAAATGAAAAGAAGAAAAGGATTTCGCAAGAAGAAAGGACACCGCACTCTATACACGCAAATTAAAATCACAAATATTGCTTAATGCATCAATAATTTTTTGATCATTATCCATTTTAAAAAGTAATATCATGGCACATAAGAAAGGAGAAGGTAGTGTAAAAAATGGTCGCGACTCTCAGAGCAAAAGACTCGGTATAAAAATTTACGGAGGACAACCTGCCGCTGCAGGGAATGTGATTCTTCGTCAGCGCGGCACTGTTTATCACCCCGGAAAAAATGTAGGTGTGGGAAGAGATTACACGTTGTTTGCTTTAGCTGATGGCGTTGTTGAATTCAAGAAATCAAAAAACAATAAGACCATTGTATCTGTTGGTGGAATAGAAGTTGCAGGATAAAAATTTTTTGTTTAGAAAAAAATTTATATTTTTACCCTGTTAACATTTATTAACTAACCGTTAAATTCTAAAAAATGGCAACAAAAAAGAAAGCCGCTCCTAAAAAGAAAGCTGCTAAAAAAGCTGCTCCTAAAAAGAAAGCTGCTCCTAAAAAGAAAGCCGCTAAAAAAGCTGCTCCTAAAAAGAAAGCCGCTCCTAAAAAGAAAGCTGCTAAAAAGAAATAAGATTCGAAAGAATCTGAATTCAAAAAGCCTCCTTATTAAAGGAGGTTTTTTTATTTGTGTCAATCGTTGATTATGAATATTATTTTTATGAAATTGGTTCGTGAAGACACGAACCAAGGAATGGTAACAGGTTGAATCCATAGCGACGGGTTGAATCCATAGCGACAGGTTGAATCCATAGCGACGGGTTGAAACCCGTCGCTATGGCAGGAATGAAAATTATATTTCGCCCCTACGATTTTAAATTAAACAAACTATCTACAAACTGTTCGGCATCAAATAATAATAGGTCTTCCATTTTCTCTCCTACTCCTATAAAACGAACCGGAATTTTAAATTGGTGGGCGATAGCCAAAACCACACCTCCTTTTGCAGTACCATCTAATTTCGTAATGATCATACCCGTAACATCTGTGGCTGCGGTAAACTGCTTAGCTTGTTCAATCGCATTCTGTCCGGTAGATCCGTCAAGCACCAACAAAACTTCATGTGGCGCATCCGGAATAACTTTCTGTATGACTCTTTTTATCTTACTCAGCTCATCCATTAAATGCGTTTTGGTATGTAATCTACCTGCTGTATCTATAATCAGCACATCAACATCTTTAGCTACAGCACTATTTACCGCATCAAATGCAACGGAAGCTGGATCGCTTCCCATTTCTTTCTTAACTATAGGAACACCTATGCGATCACTCCATATTGTTAACTGATCAACAGCTGCAGCCCTGAAGGTATCTGCTGCACCAAGCATGACTGATTTGCCGGACTGCTTTAACTGATAGGCCAGCTTGCCGATAGAGGTTGTCTTGCCCACTCCATTAACACCTACAATCAATATCACATAAGGTTTCTTTCCGGAATCTGCGATGTTATGATTCGCCAATAGATTTCCGTCGGCACGAACCAGCATCTCACGAATCTCTGATTGAAGAATACGATTGAGTTCGGCCGTATTAATATATTTATCCTTCGCAACCCGCTCCTCAATACGTTGTATGATAGCAACTGTTGTATCGATACCCACGTCAGCAGAAATCAGGGCTTCCTCCAGTTGATCCAGCACTTCTGCATCAATTGTACTTTTCCCGGCTATGGCGCGAGTAATCTTACCTAAAAAACCTTCTTTGGTCTTTTCCAAGCCCTGATCAAGATTTTCCTGATTCTTTTTCCCGAAAAGTTTCTTAAAGAAATCCATATTAACTGATGTTATAAAATAAAAAAAGCTGCCACAAAAAATATGACAGCTGAGTCGATGAAAACGTAAGCGATTTATTTATTCGCTAAAAAGTCTTTTACTTTATCCTTGTGGATAATTGCCTCTTTAAAAGTATAGGCTCCTGTTTTAGGGCTACGAACAGCCTTGACAACTTTACTCCAATTCTTTGCTTCAGCTGCTGCCTTTTGGTCTTTTGTTTTAATCGCCGTTTTAGCTTGCTTTGCCATATCTGTTATTTTTATCTCCTATAGGAGGATGAATTATTTAATTTCTTTATGTACCGTTACTTTTTTCAGAATAGGGTTATATTTTTTTAACTCTAAACGCTCTGGTGTATTCTTTTTATTTTTTTTAGAAATGTATCGGCTTGTTCCAGGCTGACCGGAAGTTTTATGCTCTGTACATTCTAAAATCACCTGAACTCTGTTTCCTTTCTTTGCCATATAAAAATGTTTGTAATGGTTTTAGATTTTTTCTCCGCGGGCACGCAATTCTTTTACCACACTATAGAGGCCTCTTTTATTTACGGTGCGAATACCTTCAGTAGATAATTTTAATGTTACCCATTTATCTTCCTCAGCCAGATAAAAGCGTTTGGTCTGCAAATTGGGGAGAAAACGACGTTTCGTTTTAATGTTTGAGTGCGAAACGCGATGTCCCGTAACCGGCACTTTTCCTGTAAGTTGACAAACTCTTGCCATAATGAAAAAATTTGGAGGGCAAAGGTAGGGTTTTCTGCTTGAAAAAAGGAAATTATAGTAGTCCAATTCCAAAAAAAACTTTACCTACACCCCTATCGTGACCAAAATCACCAAATTTAGCAGCCATTCTTGATAGCTTTATCCCTTCATTCAAAGTAACAAAGTATGAATCATGCATTTCAAAAAATAATTAACGACAACAGGCCTGTATTAATTGATTTTCACGCCACCTGGTGCGGGC